>JBIOYE010000120.1:0-7692 GCA_044870015.1 Candidatus Zixiibacteriota bacterium | reverse complement strand
CCGCAAGTTATGCAAAGAAGAGGCGATTTTCGGAGGGATTTCAGCCGGGGCTAATGTCTTTGCGGCTTTGAAAATAGCAAAAAAATTGGATAAAAAAGCTAAAATTTTGACTTTTATTCCTGATTCGGGACAAAGATATTTGACCTGTGAAGTGTATGATTTTTAGAGAAAACAGAATCAGGAAATTGAAGGATTATACAAACCGTCTGTCCCACTTACATAAAGTTCCTGCGTATTAAAATAAAAGTTGATTTTCTAAGCGGTTTTCCTTATCATTTTAAAAACTATGGACAAACCTCAACGCACCATAAAATCCAAAATCAGTTATTCCGGCATCGGCCTGCATACCGGCAATAAGACCATCATCACATTTAAACCGGCTCCGGTAAACCACGGAATAACTTTTGTCAGAACTGATTTGCCCAATTCCCCGGAAGTGCCGGCTACCATTGATAATGTGGTAGATTTAAATAGGGGAACTACCTTGGGAACCGGAAATGCCAAGGTCCATACCGTAGAACATGTGCTTTCGGCTCTGGCTGGATTACAACTGGATAATGTAATCATAGAGCTGGATAATAACGAACCTCCGGTTGGAGACGGTTCAGTTATGCCGTTTGTAAAGGTTCTGATGAAAGCCGGTGTCGAAGAGCAGAATGCTCCCCGAAATTATTTGGAAATTGATACCCCTCTGTTTTATTCGGAACCTGATAAAGGGATAGATTTGATTGTGTTACCCTCTGATGATTTGAGAATCACTTTTATGGTTGATTATCGTAATCCGGCTTTGGGGACACAGTATACCTCCCTGGTTTCTTTAGAAAAAGAGTTTGTCAATGAATTTGCGGCGGCCCGGACTTTTTGTTTTCTGCACGAAGTGGAAATGCTTAAGAGTCAAGGGCTAATCAAAGGTGGAAGCTTAGAAAATGCCATCGTTATTTGTGACAATAATATGAAAGCGGACGAATTACAGAGATTGAAAAAACTCTTCAATCTGAAAGAAGAAGTTTTTGTGGGAAAGACCGGGATTTTAAATGATATCCCCCTGCGCTTTCCCAATGAACCGGTCCGGCACAAAGCCTTGGATCTGATAGGGGATTTGTATTTGCTGGGTGTTCCCCTGAAGGCCCATGTTCTGGCAGCCCGCTCCGGGCATGCGGCCAACGTGGCTCTGGTCAAGAAGATAAAACAGGAGTATGAAAAGAAAAAAATCACCACCCGCTATCAGGGGGAAAAGAAGTCCGGAGATTATCTGTTAGACATTGATGCCATCATGAAAATTATGCCCCACCGCTATCCTTTCCTGTTGGTTGACAGAATCCTGGACTTAGAGCCCAACAAAAAAGTGACTGCCCTGAAAAATGTCAGCATCAATGAGCCCTATTTTGCCGGACATTTCCCCGGACATCCGATTATGCCCGGAGTTTTGATTATCGAAGCCATGGCCCAGGCCGGAGGGATTTTGCTTTTGAATACCGTCCCTGACCCGGAGAATAAACTGGTTTATTTTATGGGAATAGACGGAGTTAGATTCAGAAAGCCGGTCAAACCCGGAGACCAGTTAAGATTTGAAGTAGAAATGGTCCAGTTCCGAAGAGGGACCTGCAAGATGAAGGGACAAGCTTTTGTGGGTCCGGATTTGGTAACCGAAGCAGAACTGATGGCAACCATCGTGGATAAATAAAATGCCCAAAAAAGCAGAGTTAGAAATAGAGAAAGAAAAAAATAAAAAGATTCACCCGACTGCCCTTATTTCCAAAAAAGCGGAAATTGCCGAAAATGTGGAAATCGGGCCTTATTCGATTGTTAATGAAGATGTGACTATCGATTCAGGCACCAAGATTCATTCACATGTACTTATAGAACCAGGCACACGAATCGGTAGAAACTGTCAGATTTATCAAGGAGCGGTTTTGGGGGGAGAGCCGCAGGATTTAAAATTTGAAGGAGAGAAAACCAATCTGAAAATCGGAGATAACACCATAATTCGTGAATACGTCACCATAAGCCGGGGAACCAAACACAGAGGTGAAACTACCCTCGGAAAAAACTGTCTTCTGATGGCCTATGCCCATGTGGCCCATGATTGCATTATTGGCGATAACGTTATTTTAGCCAACGCCGTCAATTTAGCCGGACATGTGGAAATTGAGGATTTTGCCATCATAGGGGGCGTGGTTCCGGTCCATCAGTTTGTTCGCATCGGAGCTCACTCCATTATTGGCGGCGGTTTCCGGGTTCCCATGGATGTCTGCCCTTATATGCTGGCGGCCGGATACCCTCTGAAGATTTATGGGATAAATAAAATAGGATTGCAGAGAAGAGGATTCTCGGCTCCAACTCTGGAAAGTTTGGAAAAAGTTTACCGAATTTTATTCCGGTCCAAGTGGAACACCGGGCAAGCTCTAGAAAAAATAAAAGCAGAAATTGAGATAATTCCGGAAGTGAACAATATCATAGATTTTATAGATAAATCTGAACGTGGAATAGTTAAATAGAGGGGTCAATGACCCGCTTATTGAGGTAATAATATTTTTAGGGCGAAGACATCCTTCGCCCTTCTGCATTTATATAGTATATTCATGATAATCATGGGAAAAATTAAGGTCGGTGTCATCGGGGTGGGGCACTTAGGTTCACATCATGCCCGAATCTACTCACAGCTGCCGGAAACGGAGCTGGTGGGAGTATATGATATAAATAAGGAAAAGTCACAGAAAGTGGCATCTGATTTGGCTGTAAAAAATTACGACAAGCTGGAAAGTTTATTGCAAGAAGTTAAAGCGGTAAGCATTGCCGTCCCAACTTCGGCACATTTTAAGGTTGCCGGAGAGGTTTTGCAACGAAAAATTGATTGCTTAATTGAAAAGCCGATTACCCAGACTGTTTCTCAAGCTCAAGAATTGATTGATTTAGCTCAAAAGCAAAAGCTAATTCTTCAAGTAGGGCATATCGAAAGATTTAATCCGTCTGTTCTGGTCCTAAAAAATTTAGAGATAGATTTGGAACCCAAGTTTATCGAGACGCACCGTCTGGCGGCTTTCACCGAAAGAGGAACCGACGTAGCGGTTATTCTTGATTTAATGATTCATGATATCGACTTGATTTTGAGTTGGGTCAAGTCTGACATAGAAGATATTCAAGCTGCCGGAATTTCGGTCATCTCCGAAGCCGACGACATAGCCAACGCCAGAATCAGTTTCAAAAATGGCTGTGTTGCCAATATCACCTCTTCCCGGATTTCACCCAGGCCCATGCGTAAATTAAGAATTTTCCAAAAAGATTTGTATGTTTCCTTGGATTTACTGGAGAGATCTTTAGAAGTTTACAAATTGATTTCGACTACTGCTCTCAATAATCCGAACCCAATTGAGAAAAATATTGTGGGTAAAATTCCGGTGGAAAGAATCGGGAAAACCGTGGTTTACGAAAGGCCAAAAGTTGAAAATCAGGATATGTTGACTCTGGAGCTTAAATCTTTCCTGGATTCGGTAAAAAATAGGACCCTGCCTTTGGTATCAGGCCTAGAAGCCAAGAGGGCTTTGGAAGTGGCTTTGGATATTGAAAGAAAAACACAGGCACACCGAAAGAAATTGCAGTAGGCAATATGAAGAAGAAAATTTTAGTGGTAGCCGGTGAAGCCAGCGGGGATTTGCACGGAGCCGGGCTTTTGAAGGAGTTAATAAAAATAAATCCAGTCCTGGAATTTTTCGGTATGGGGGGTGATAAAATGAGAAATGAGGGCTTAAAACTTTCATATCACATCAATCAGGTTTCTTTTATGGGATTGTTTGAGATTTTGTCACATCTGAGTTTTCTGCGAAGAGTTTTCAAGAACATGATTGAGCAAATCGATTCCCATAAACCGGATTTAGCTATTTTAATCGACTACTCCGGCTTCAATTTGAGATTAGCAAAAAAGTTAAAACAGAAAAATATCCCCATCGTCTACTATATTTCTCCCCAGGTGTGGGCCTGGAGAAAAGGTCGGGTTGAAAAGATTAAAAAGTATGTGGATAAAATGATTGTCTTTTTCCCTTTTGAGGTTGATTTCTATAAAAAAGAAGGCGTGAATGTTGAATTGATAGGGCATCCATTGGTAAACCTGGCTCAGCCAGTTTTACAGAAAGAAGAATTTTTAAAAAAAGTACAGGCAGAGAGAGGCCAAATTATAATCGGACTTTTGCCGGGGTCGAGGGAACAAGAAATCAAAAAAATATTACCGGTGATGCTGGAGGCCTGTCAAATACTAAAAATCAAAATGAAAAATATTAAAGTAGCCATTGGATTAGCACCCACTATAAATAAAGAGTTAGTTTTATCCCGGTTGAATCAAAATTCCGATGCCAAAGTTCTGGAAAGTTTAACTTACGATGTCATGAAATATTCAGATTTGCTTCTGGTAACTTCCGGCACAGCCACAGTGGAATCAGCTTTAATGGAGACACCCATGCTGGTGATTTATAAAACCAATTTTATGACCTATTTTTTAGCCAAACTTCTGGTAAAAGTTCCCTATATTTCCATGGTAAACCTGATAGCTCAAAAAAAAATTGTGCCGGAATTTATTCAATCCCAGGCCAACCCTCTCTTAATTGCGCAGGAAATGGAAAAAATTCTTCAGGATAAAGTTAAATATCAGCAAACCAAACAGGAATTGAGTCAAATAAAGTCAAAATTGAGTTCAAATAATAACAAAGATGGAGATTCCCCCTACCTTAGAGCAGCTAAAATTGTCAACCAGATTCTAGTAGCCTAGTTTGACAAGCACGTAGTTTTACTTAGATTATAATGGAAAGAAGTTTGAAATCGGTCAAAGATAATTTTCTGGTGTGGGTAGTTTCCTGGCTTGGTCCGGCATTGGTATGGCTTTTAGGTAAAACCTTGAGAGTCAGCTGGAGGGGCCGGGAAAATTTACAGGAAATACGCAAAAACGGGCAAAGGGTCATATATGCTCTCTGGCATGGCCGCCTGTTGATTTTAACTTTTGCTCACCGCTGGCAGAAGGTGCACGTTTTAATCAGCCAGCATAGAGACGGCGAATTCATCGCACGCACTGTTCAGAGGTTGGGTTTCGTACCAATTAGAGGCTCAACTACCAGAGGAGGTACTCAAGCTATTTTTCAGATGGTTTCTAAAATTCAGGATGGCTATGACCTGGCCATTACTCCGGATGGACCCAAAGGTCCTCTCCATAAAGTTCAGTCCGGAGCAATTTATATAGCGCAAAGGTCGGGCTTACCCATAATTCCTATTTCCACCTCAGCCCAAAGTTCCTGGAGGCTCAAGAGCTGGGATAGTTTTCTGATTCCCAAGCCATTTTCAAAAGCAGTCATAATTTTAGGAAAGCCGATTTATGTTAAAAAAGAATCAACGGATGGAGAATTGAGCGGTAAAATTTCTGAATTAGAACAGGAATTGTCGGAACTCACGACCCAAGCAGATAATTTTTTCCGTAACAAAAACTAAAATGGTTCCTTAGACTCAGATAAAATGTATTTATTCTATAACATTGTTTTTAGCATACTTTGTATACTCGCTTTCCCTTATTTAATTATTAGAGGAATTTTTGGCAGGCATGGGGTTTTACAG
Source organism: Candidatus Zixiibacteriota bacterium (assembly GCA_044870015.1). Lineage (GTDB taxonomy): Bacteria > Zixibacteria > MSB-5A5 > DSPP01 > RBG-1 > RBG-1. The sequence continues at coordinate 2,100 of JBIOYE010000120.1, read as the reverse complement.
CGTTTAGGTAAATTGCCTCAATCCATGAGAGAGCTGGCCCAAAGTGGAAATTTAATCTGGATTCACGCGGCTTCGGTAGGAGAAGTAAAAGCTTTGGGACCCTTGGTAGATGCTATAAAATCTTTTAATTCTAGCTATAAAATTATTCTCTCCAACACCACCAAAACCGGGAAAAAACAGGCAGAGAAGATCTTAAAAAATGTGGATGGATTTATATTTGCACCGGTGGATTTACCCTGGGTTGTCCAGCATGTTGTGAAAATTTTAAATCCCAAAATCTTGATTTTGATTGAAACCGAGCTCTGGCCCAACATGATAAGAAAAGCTAAGGAAAACGGTGCTGTGGTCAGTTTGGTGAACGGCAGAATCTCCCCCCGTTCTTATAAAAGGTATCTGTTCTTTAAGCCTCTGTGCACAGCGGTTCTGGAATATGTAGATTTGTTTTGCATGCAGACTGCAGAGGATGCAAATAGAATTAAAACCATAGGGGCAAACCCAGATAAAATTGTTGTAACAGGCAACCTGAAGTTTGAGGCATTCTTGTGGCAAAAATTTGAAAAAAGATTTACCAAGGAAAGTTTAAACCTGTCGCCAGATTTGAGGCTTTTAGTAGCGGGAAGCACTCGTCCCGGGGAAGAAGAAATAATTTTAGAATCATATCGGAAATTGAAAGAAAAATTTCCCAATCTGTTGCTAATACTGGCTCCCCGCCATTTAAAGAGATTGAGAGATATAGAAGAGTTACTAGCCCAAAGAAGATTCAGTCACGTCAGAAAAAGCAGGTGGCTAAAAAAATCTGACCGGAACAAAGTTCCGCAAGTTTTGATATTGGATAGCATGGGGGAATTAGCCGAGCTATATGCCTTGGCGGATTTGGCTTTTGTAGGCGGAAGTTTAGTTCCTTTGGGCGGACATAATCCCTTAGAGCCAGCCATTTTTGGGGTTCCGGTTCTATTCGGTCCTCATATTGAACATTACCGCGAAGCCGCTGATATTCTTATTAGGGCCCAGGCCGCTGTCCAGGTAAAAAATAGCCAGGAATTCGTGGATTCAGCCCTAAAGCTTCTTAATAATAATGGGGATCCGAACATTTTAGCTCAAAACGTGAAAACCGCCATCCAAGCCAACAGCGGCACCGCCCAAAATTCAATCAAAGAGATTTTCAAGCTAGCCAAGTGATGTTAGATAATCTAAAAACTAAATTATTTCAACGAGCTGATTCAGATAAATCCTTAATTTTAAGACCGCTTTTGATATTACTTTCGTGGCTATATTTTTTATTGTACTCACTGCGGAACTTCTTGTATTCCATCGGAGTGTTAAAGACTCGTGATTTAAAAAAAAGTTTTCCTAAAGCGAAAGTAATCAGTATAGGTAATATTACAGTTGGGGGAACTGGGAAAACCCCCTGGGCTATTTTTTTGGCGGAGAAAATTAGTAAATCCGGTAGAAAGGTTGCTATTCTAACCCGCGGTTACGGCAGAAAAAGCTCCGGGCAGATTGTTTTGGATGAGAAAAGTAAAAGACAAAAAAAATGGTGGGAAGTAGGGGATGAGCCGTTTTTGATGGCATCCAAATTGAACGGAGTTCCCATTATAGTGAATGCCGATAGGGTTCAAGCAGGTCTTTCGGCTCTTCAGAATAATAAAGCAGAAATCTTGATTTTAGATGACGGGTTTCAAAATAAAAGTATTGAAAAGGATTTAGAAATTGTGATTATCGATGCTACCAATCCTTTCGGAAATTTTAAATTGCTTCCAGCCGGAATTTTGAGAGAGCCTTTAAAAAATTTGAAAAGAGCCAACTTGTTAATTTTAAATAAAGTCGAACAGAATGCTTCCAAAGAAAAGCTTTTGACTTATCTGAAAAATATTTCAAAAGCTCCCATTCTCGAATCTCAATACCAAAAAAATCATTTCGTGAATGTTTCTTCCGAAGAAAATATGCCCATAGAACAGATAAAAGGGAAAAGCGGTTGGGCTTTTTGCGGTATTGCCAATCCCTATTCTTTTGTTGAGAGTTTGACGCAAGTGCCAATTCAGATTGTTGCCACAAAGTTTTTTTCAGACCATTACGTTTATAAAGAAAAGGATATGCTCA
>JBIOYE010000119.1:0-6637 GCA_044870015.1 Candidatus Zixiibacteriota bacterium | reverse complement strand
GGCACGCACGTCGTAGCACATCAGCTTATCCTGATCGCGCAAATACATTCGCCCGCCGATGACCACGGGGTGAGCCCAGCAGGGATTGCGGCTGACGTAGTCGGGCTTGAAATGCCCTTTCAGGCGATAGGCGCTGGGCGTGGCTTCGATGAGCGCGACTTCGCCGCTTTCATAGCGGAAAATCAGGTTGCCGTCGGCATAAGTGATGGCGGCCGAATTGCTGCCTGGTCCGCGCTCGCTGCCGCCCCAAACCACTTTGCCCGACTCCATCTCCACGCAAATCGGCAAGCCATTTCGGTGACCATTGCCAAAATACACGTAGCTTTCAACAGGTGCATGATGTGCATATCTGGCAGATTGCCACTCGAATGTATGCCCTGACCTGTCATGTGGTGGTGGATGATATCAAGGTCAGCCAGGGGTATCCTATCAAAGAAAAGATTAAAAAGTTATTGAAAGAGAAATATGATATCGGGCATACCAATATCGAGTTTGAGTCGGTGGGGTATGAGAGTAGGTAAAAACTCCACTTCACTTTCTTTTGATTGAAGTTGTAGCGGTCGGATTTATCCGACTTTATTCTAAAATGTGCGATAAACCCCTCCGGCTCTTCGGGACAAGTCGCACCGCTACGGAGTGCCTTTCTGCGTATTATTTGACAAAGATTCAACATTAAACTATTATGTAATATTATGCCTGAAAGTGTCTTGGTATCTAAAGTAAAAGCAACTATCAAGAAGCATCGCTTACTTAATTCCGATGACAGAATCTTGGTTTCTGTTTCCGGCGGCCCGGATTCAGTGGCGTTGTTATCAATTTTGCAAGAATTGAAGGATGAGTTTCAGTGGAACTTAGAGGTAGCTCATATTAACCACAAATTAAGAGGGAAAGAATCCGAAAAAGATTTGGAATTCGTGAAGCAATTGGCTGCCAAATTCGGACTGGAATTTCATTCTACCTCCGTAAATACCAAAAAATTTGCCAAAGACAAAAAATTATCTTTGGAAGATACTGCCAGACAAATTCGATATGCTTTCTTAGAAAAAACCGCTCAAAAAATTAAGGAGGACAAAATTGCCTTAGGGCATACCCAAAATGACCAGGCCGAAACGGTTTTGATGCGGCTTTTCAGGGGTTCCGGGACTTTGGGGCTTTCCGGGATTCCGATTAAAAGAGGTAAGTTTGTTCGCCCTTTTTTAGAAGTCAGCCGAGAGGAAGTTTTGACGTACCTAAAACGGAACAAACTTTCTTACAGAATCGACAAGAGTAATCTGACCGCTCAATTCCTGCGGAACAGAATCCGGGCCAAGCTTTTACCCTGGTTGAAAAAGGAGTTTAACCCAGAGATCGTGTCCACTTTAAGCCGAACCGCTACAATTTTAAATGAAATTGGGCAATACTTAGATAAAGAGACAAAGAAGATTTTTGAAAAACTGACCCAAACCGGTAAAAATAAAATTTTAGTTAACAGGCAAAAATTCTCTAATCTGGACAATATTTTCAAGAAAAATCTGGTCAGATACAGCTGGAGAAAATTGACGGGTGATATTTATCCCTTGGAGTTTAAACAGGTTGAAAGAGTGCTGGATTTAGTTGAAACCGGTCAAGTCGGCAAAAGGGTGAACCTCAAAAGTGGTTACTGGGCCGAGCTGAATTCCAAGCATTTGGTAATCTTCAAAAAACAGCTCAGAAAATATAAAATCCCGGTAAAGTTTCCGGGAGAGTTTAAATTAAACGGGCATAATTTAAAAGCCCGGATTATCGAAAGAAGGAAACTACCTGAAAAGATTCAGACAAAATCGGAAAACCAGGCTTATTTGGACTGGGGAAAATTAAAAGACCCTCTTAACTTACGTGGTTTTTTGCCAGGTGATAAATTTAAACCTTTAGGAATGAAGGGGAATAAAAAACTTTCTGACTTTTTCACAGATTCCAAAATCCCCCGCCACAAAAGAGAAGAAACCTTACTTCTAACCTCCAAGGGGAAAATTGCCTGGATTGTGGGACAAAGAATTTCAGATGAATTTAAAATCACCAATAAAACCAAGAAAGTCTTGGCCCTACAATTTTCCGATGCAGGATAGAAACTTAATTCCGCTTATTTCCCAAAAGGAGCTGGAAGGGAAAGTTAAATATTTGGGGAAAAAAATCTCCTCTGATTACCGAGGGAAAAACCCCATTTTAGTCGGAATTTTGAAAGGCAGCTTCATATTTTTAGCCGACTTAGTCCGATATCTTACCATCCCCCATGAAGTTGACTTTATCTCCGTGGGAAGTTACGGCTCTTCCACTCAAGGTAGTGGGGTGGTTAGATTGATAAAAGATTTAAGTATCAATATTGAAGGCAGAAACGTAGTAATAATAGAAGATATTGTGGACACAGGCTTGACTTTAAATTATATTAGAGATAACCTGTTGAGCCGCAAGCCCAAATCAGTGACGATATTGACATTACTGGAGAAAAAGCAAAGAAGACCTAAAAGGATACCGATAAAATACGTAGGTTTCAAAATCCCTGCAGATTTTGTGGTGGGCTATGGACTGGATTATGACGAAAAATATCGCAACTTGCCGTATATAGCTAAACTCAAATTTTAAACCATGGCAGACGGTCAAAATAAACCTGACAGAAATAGAGCTCCCTATCGCCGAAGAATTCCACCGGGCCAAAAATCGGGCAAAGATGATAACCAGTGGAGGAAAGCTTCCCGGACCTTCTTCTTCTGGATAATGCTGATTCTATTTACGGTCTTGGCCATTCAGCTTTACCGCCAGGGGAAAAAGGATTTTACCGAAATTTCGTATTCGGAATTCATGCGAGAGTTGGAAAGCGGGAATATCAAAAGCGTGCTGTTGGTCAAAAAGGAGCTTTCGGGTGAATTCAGCCAACCGGTTACCAAACAGATAGGAAAAAGAGACTTAAAATACAGCCGTTTCAAAGCCGTTCTTCCCTTCGATGACCCGGAGCTGCTGGCTAAAATGAGGGAGAAAAACGTTGAAATCAGCGCTGAACAGGAAAGTTTTAACTGGTCTAATTTATTCCTATCTTTGCTTCCGTTTCTTCTGTTAGCTTTGTTATGGATATTTCTCTTACGCCAGATGCAGGGTGGCTCCAAGGGGATTTTTAGTTTTGGAAAATCCAAAGCCCACCTCTGGACCCAGGACCGGCCCAAAGTCACTTTTGAGGATGTGGCCGGCGCGGATGAAGCCAAGCAAGAATTATCCGAAATTATCGAATTTTTAAAAGACCCCGGCAAATTTCAAAAATTAGGAGGAAAAATTCCCAAAGGGGCTTTGCTTTTGGGTCCCCCTGGCACCGGCAAAACCCTGTTAGCCAAAGCGGTAGCCGGTGAAGCTGGAGTTCCCTTTTTGAGTATGTCCGGCTCGGACTTTGTGGAGATGTTCGTAGGAGTGGGTGCTTCCCGGGTCAGGGATTTGTTTGAGCAAGGTAAAAAATTGGCACCTTGTATCATTTTCATCGATGAAATCGATGCCGTGGGAAGACACCGGGGTGCCGGTCTGGGCGGAGGACATGACGAAAGAGAGCAGACCTTAAACCAGCTTTTGGTGGAAATGGACGGCTTCGAGTCCAACGAAGGAGTTATTCTGTTAGCCGCCACCAACCGTCCGGATGTTTTGGACCCGGCCTTATTACGACCGGGAAGATTCGACCGCCAGATTGTGGTGGACAGCCCGGATGTAAAGGGTAGAGAAGGAATTTTAAGAGTTCATACCAAAAAAATAAAATTAGGACCGGATATAGATTTGTCTGTTTTAGCCCGTGGAACTCCCGGACTTTCGGGAGCGGATTTAGCCAATTTAGTGAATGAAGCTGCGCTTTTGGCAGCCCGGCGCAACCGGGAATATGTGACTATGCGGGATTTTGAAGATGCCAAAGACAAAGTGATGATGGGTACGGAAAGAAGAAGTCTGGTCATCTCCGAAGAGGAGAAGAAAACCACGGCTTATCACGAAGCGGGCCATGCCTTGGTTGGAAAGCTGATTCCCGGCTCAGACCCGGTCCATAAAGTTACCATTATTCCCAGAGGAATGGCTTTGGGGGTAACTTCATATCTACCCATCGATGAGAAACATACCCATTCCAAAGAGTATCTGGAGACCCGCTTAATCCACCTTTTAGGGGGCAGAGTGGCTGAAAAATTAGTCTTCAATCAATTGACCACCGGAGCCGGAAATGATATCGAGAAAGCCACCGATATAGCCAGGCGGATGGTGTGTGACTGGGGAATGAGTGAAAGATTGGGACCTTTGACCTTCGGCAAGAAAGAAGAGCAGATCTTTTTGGGCAGAGAAATTGCCAAACACCGGGATTACAGTGAAAAAACCGCCCAGGACATTGACGAAGAAGTCAGAAGAATCGTGACTGCCGCCGAAAAAAGAGCCACCGAGCTTTTGTCGGGCAATTTGAATAAACTGCATAAATTAGCCAAAGCTTTGCTGGAAAAAGAGATTCTGGACGGAGTGGAAATCGATATGATTATAGCCGATGAAAACGGGGTCAATAACAAGGAAGTAAATCAGGTTTCAGTTGGACCAGCAGAAAATAAAAAAAGCAGTTAAACTGCTTTTAGAAGCTATCGGTGAAAGCCCTAAACGGGCTGGATTGAAAGCCACTCCTCAAAGAGTGGCTAAATTTTATCAGGAGTTCTTAACCTCGTCTAAAAAAAATCCCGCCGATACCATCAAAGTTTATCCCAATCTCACTGGTCAGGATTTGGTTATCACAAAAAATATTCTCTTTTACTCTTTATGTGAACATCATCTGCTTCCATTTTTTGGCAAAACCCATATTGCTTATATACCGGCTAAAAATAAAATTGCCGGTTTCTCCAGCTTAGCTCGTTTGGTAGAAAATTTAGCTCACCAACCCCAATTGCAGGAAAGATTGACCAGCCAGACAGCAGATTTACTGCAGAAAAAATTAGCTTCCCCCGGTGTAATGGTAATTATTGAAGCCGAACATCTTTGTCTGTCCATGCGGGGAATCAAAAAGCCCGGGACTGTGACCGTGACAGTAGCTAAAAGAGGGATTTTTAAAGATAAGCTACAGCAAAAACAGGTTTTGGCTTTGATTAAAGCTGACATTGTCAGTTAATTACTCCATCAATTTACACTTGTTCGGCATTCTTTTTTTATTAAATTAAAATTATGAGTATCGTGGCCCAAACCGAAAAAAAAGAGTTTGTTTTAAACTTCAGACACAGAAAATATAATTTTTCAGAAAGAACTCATATTATGGGGGTTCTGAATGTCACCCCAGATTCTTTTTCTGACGGTGGTAAATTTTTAAGTTTGGATAAAGCCATCGCCCAGGCCCTGAAGATGGTGGAAGAAGGGGTGGACATTATAGATATAGGGGGAGAATCTACTCGTCCTGGTTCGCAACCGGTAACGTTAAAAGAAGAGACTCAACGAGTCATTCCGGTCATAGAGGCCTTGGTCAAAAAAATTCAAATTCCGATTTCTATTGATACTTACAAATCCCAAATCGCTCGGCAAGCTCTTGAAGCCGGCGCTGAGATGGTTAATGAAATTTCAGGTCTAAGATTCGATTCAGAAATGGTAAAACTTGCCGCAAAATATAATGTTCCCGTAGTAATTATGCACATTAAAGGAACTCCCCAGAATATGCAGGAAAATCCATATTATGAAAATGTGATAAAAGAAATTAAAGATTATTTTGAAGAGAGGATAAATTTTGCAGATTCAGCCGGAATCAAAGAAGAAAATATTATTCTGGACCCCGGAATCGGATTCGGGAAAAGGTTTGAGGACAATCTGGCAATTTTAAAAAATTTGAAAGAATTTAAAAAATTAGAAAGGCCGCTATTAGTGGGTTTGTCCCGCAAGTCTTTCATTGGAAAAATATTAGATTTGCCGGTGGAAGAAAGATTGGAAGGTAGCTTGGGGGCTTTGGCTTACTCTATCATGAAAGGCGCTAATGTAGCCAGGGTACATGATGTCAAAGAATCTGTCCGGGTAGCTAAAGTGGTAGATGCCATTTTAAGAGGATAGCTTTATGTTTGTGGATATTGCCGAAATTGAAGTCCAGGCCGGAAAAGGAGGAAACGGAGCGGTCAGTTTCCGGCGGGAGAAATATGTTCCCAAGGGTGGTCCGGACGGAGGGAATGGCGGAAAAGGCGGAGATATTATTATTCAGTCAGATAGAAATTTGATAACTCTGATGGATTTCAAATATAAGTCAATTTACAAAACCGAAGACGGCTCGGCTGGAATGGGAGCTAAGAAGACCGGCAAAGAGGGGAAAGATTTAATTTTGAAAGTTCCGGTCGGGACAACTATTAAAGATGCCAAAAGCGTGGAAGTGATAGCGGATTTGACCAAAGATAAAGAACAAATAATCATTGCCAGAGGAGGCGAAGGCGGGAGAGGAAATACCCGTTTCAAATCTTCCACTGACAGAGCTCCTCGAAAATATGAGGAAGGGGAACCAGGGGAAAGAAAGAAATTAATTTTAGAGCTAAAACTTTTAGCGGATGTGGGGATTGTGGGATTTCCCAATGCCGGCAAGTCAACTTTGCTTAAAAGAATCACCCAAGCCGAGGTCAAAATTGCAGATTACCCATTCACCACTTTGGCTCCCAATTTGGGGGTA
>JBIOYE010000118.1:0-5885 GCA_044870015.1 Candidatus Zixiibacteriota bacterium | reverse complement strand
GGGCTTACCGTTATAACTGTATCAAATCTTTAGAATTGGAGTCCCAAGGGAAAGAGATTCATTTAGAAATTCTTTCCAAAGCGTTGGCTATGGGATATAAGCCCTATGAGATGCCGGCGGTTTTGAAAGGCAGGGAAAGGGGCTCATCCAAATTCAGATTCAAAGCCACTGCCTTATCCCATCTGATTTTCTCTTTTTTTGAAAGACCCATAATTCTGTTCGGGCTGATTGGTTTATTCCTGGTGATTTTAGGGCTTATAGGAGGGGGATACCTGATTTATCTATGGCAGATGAAAACTTTGAATCCGGACCGGCCCTTAATAACCCTGGTGGCTCTGTTTATTTTGACCGGATTACAGGTTTTGCTGTTCGGATTTCTGGGAACCCAGATCGTTCAACTGCGCAAGGAGATTTACAAAATCCAGCGAGAGAATAAAAATTTAGAGGAAATATTGACCAGTACTGCTTCGAATTCCGGCAGAAGAATTTCCCCCAGAGCTTTTATAAAATCTCAAGTCCCAAAATGAAAATCTGTATCATAACCAACCGCTATCCGGCCAATCCGGACGACACCGCTTCCCCTTTTGTCAGAGATTTTACTTTGGCTTTGAGGAAAAGGGGAGTAGAGGTTATCGTTTTCACTCCCGATTACGCCGTGGAAAATACCGAAAAAGAGGACCAGGTCCTCCGCTTCAAATGGCAATCCTCCAAAACTCCCATCGGAAATTTAAGTTTATTAAATCCCAAAAATTTATTCTTGATCTTTTCTTTTCTGCAGCGAGGCAGAAAACAGCTTTTTGATTTAATCAGAAAAGAAAAACCGGATGCCTGTCTGGCTCTATGGGCTTTACCGAGCGGCTGGTTTGCCTATCAGGTTAAGAAAAAATTTAAGATTCCTTATGCGGTCTGGACCCTGGGCTCGGATATTTATGTCTGGGCTAAGAAACCTATTTTCAAGCAACTTATAAAAAAGATGCTGCAGAAAGCTAATCTTTTGTTTGCCGACGGATTTGATCTGGCAAAAAAGACCGAGCAACTGGCTCAAAAGAGTTGTCAGTTTTTACCGAGTATCCGGATTCTCCCATCCTTGAAAACTTTCTTTTGTCCTTTCGAATTCCAGAAAAAACATTTCCTGTATGTAGGAAGATGGGAGAAAGCCAAAGGGCTGGAAGATTTACTTATGGCAATGGCTCTGGTAGTGCAAAAAAATCCCAACGTCAGTTTGAGTTTAATCGGCTGGGGAAGTTTGGAGAAAAATTTGCCGCAGATCGTCGAAAATTTGAATCTCAACAATTTCGTAAAAATAATTGGTAAAGTCTCCGCAAAAGAATTATCTTATCAAATTAGTTTATGCGACTGTGTGGTGATACCCTCCAAGGGGGATAGCATCCCCTTGGTCTATTCGGAAGCTTTGCAGATGCGGAAGCCGGTGATTGTCACGGATGTAGGGGACATGGGACTTTTGACCAGAAAATATGAGGTAGGGAAAGTAGTCAAGCCCGGCCAGGTGGCTGAGCTGGCTTGTGCCATGCTGGAATTTATATCCGAAGAAAAAGATTATATCCAGAACATGCCGGAACTCTTAGACTTAATCAGTATCGAAAGAGCAGCTGAGATTTATCTAAACAGCTTGGGAATAAAAGCAGAAACCAGGGAAAATAAGGTTTCTGAAATTGAAGAGTCGATTTTGAATGGCTAGCGCCATGGTGTCCCTACAGGATGCTGTCCCTAAGCGGGATCCCGTAGGGGAAAGCGTAACCAAATGAAATTAAAAGGGAAGCAAGTTTTAGTTACCGGAGCCGGGGGGTTTATCGGCAGCCATCTGGTAGAAGCTCTGGTAAAAAACCACGCCAAGGTCAGAGCTTTTGTCCATTATAATTCCCGCAACGATTGGGGGATGCTGGAACTTTTAAATAAAAAAATTCTAAGTGAGGTAGAGATTGTTGCCGGAGATGTGCGGGATTCAGATGCTCTTAGAAAAGCGGTAAAAAAAAGCCAGGTGGTTTTTAACTTAGCCGCTTCCGTGGGAATTCCATACTCTTTTGTCCATCCTAAAGATGCGGTGGAGACCAATGTCAGCGGAGCCTTGAATCTCCTTTTGGCCTGTAAAGACAGCCGGGTTGAAAAAATTATCCATACTTCGACCAGCGAGGTTTATGGCACAGCCCAGTATGTCCCTATGGATGAAAATCACCCGATTTCACCCCAATCACCTTATGCTGCCAGCAAAGCTAGTGCGGATCAGATTGCCTTGAGCTTTCACAAATCTTTCAACTTACCGGTAGGAGTTATGCGCCCATTTAATGTGTATGGCCCTAGACAATCGGCTCGGGCAGTGATTCCGACTATTATTACCCAGGCCTTGGTTAAAGGTGAAGTTTATTTAGGTTCAACTTTTACTACCCGGGATTTGACCTTTGTTTCCGATACTGTCAAAGGGTTTCTCAAATTTGCAGAATCTGATAAAACCGAGGGAGAAGTGATAAATATCGGGTCTGGTTTTGAGGTTTCTATCGAAGAATTAGTGGAACTGGTGGGAAAATGTTTGAACAAAAATATCAAACTATATTCTAAGAGGGAAAGGAAAAGACCGGGCCAAAGTGAAGTGGTAAGGTTGGTCTCAAACTCTAATAAGGCCTTAAAAATGTTAAACTGGTCACCCAGAGTTAAACTTTTGGATGGTTTAGGAAAAACTATTGAATGGATAGAGAAAAACCTTCAATTTTATAAGCAGGAAATATATAATATATAACTTTAAATAAGCCCTATAACATTATCGTGACCAAATACTTATGAAAGTTATAATCCTGGCTGGTGGAGCAGGTCGAAGATTAATTCCCTACACTGTAGTTTTACCCAAACCCCTGATGCCGGTGGGAGATTTTCCCATTTTGGAAGTTTTAATCCGGCAGTTAAAGAAACACAAACTAACTGACTTAACCATAGCTGTCGGTTATTTGGGGAATCTGATTCAAACTTTCTTCGGTGATGGAAAAAGGTTAGGGGTAAAGATAAAATACAATCAGGAAGACAAACCCTTGGGTACAGTCGGTGCGTTGGCATACATCCCTGGCCTGAATCAAACCTTTATGGTGATGAACGGAGATTTATTGACCACTTTGAATTATTCCAAGATGATCGCTTATCACAGGAAGCATAAACCCCTGGCTACCATCGCAGTTCAAAAAAGAAGCGTCAAAGTAGATTTTGGAGTAGTGAAATTAAACCACAGTCAGGAACTGGTGGACTATGTAGAGAAACCGAATCTGTTTTACCAGGTTTCGATGGGAGTTTATATCTTTGAGCCACAGGTATTGAAGTATATCCCCAAAGGAAAGAAATTGGATTTTCCGGACTTGATCAATCTGCTTCTGAAAAAAGGGGAAAAAGTTTCTGCCTATCCTTCCCAGGATTTCTGGCTGGATATAGGCAGGCCGGATGATTATGCTCTGGCTGTGGAGATCTTTGAAAAATCTAAAAAGAAATTCATTTAATTCTACCCTCAAAATTTAATAAAATGAACTGGAAAGTTTATCTATCCGATATTGACCTATCTCAGAAAGAAATCCGGGCGGTTACCAAGGTCTTGAAAAGCCGCTGGCTGACCATGGGGGAAGTCACTCAGAATTTTGAAAAAGCCTTTGCCAAGTTTCTGGGAGTGAAACATGCTTTAGCGGTAGCCAGTGGAACAGCCGCCCTGCATTTAGCTTTGAAAGCTCTAAAACTAAAACCAGGGGATGAAGTTTTACTCCCGTCTTTAACTTTTGTGGCCAGCGCCAATGCCATTGTCTATAATCAGGCCCAACCGGTCTTTGTAGATATTTCCAGTCTGGATAATTTGAATATTTCGGTCGAAGATTTACAAAGAAAAATTACTGACCGGACAAGAGCCATTTTAGTGGTCCATTATGCCGGCTATCCGGCTGATATGGTTAGAATAAACCAGATTTCCCAGAAATATAATTTAGCCGTGATTGAAGATTCAGCTCACGCCATCGGAGCGGAAATTAACAAAAAGAAGACTGGAACTTGGGGAGACCTAGGCTGTTTTTCATTTTTCTCCAACAAAAATTTAGTCACCGGAGAAGGTGGAATGGTTGTTACCAATTCAGATGAACTGGCACAGAAGTTGAAACTTTTGCGCTCTCATGGAATGACCACCTTGACCTGGGAAAGACATAAGGGACAGGCACACTGCTACGACGTGGTTGAACTGGGCTTTAATTATAGAATGACAGAAATCGAATCTGCCCTAGGGATTGAACAATTAAAAAAATTGAAAAAAAATAATGCCAGAAGGGAAAAATTGACTAAACTCTATATTAAACAGCTAACAGGTGTAAGCCAAATCAAAATTCCTTTCTTGGGCTATCCCTACAGTTCAAGTTTCCATATTTTTCCGATATTACTAAGTGAGGGCATCGACAGAAATTGGTTCTTAGGAGAGATGAAAAAAAGGAAAATACAAACCTCGGTTCATTATCAGCCGGTACACCAATTTACCTATTATCAGAATAATTTTCCGGAAGTCAGTAAGATTTCTTTGCCTAATACCGAATATGTCGGAAGACAAGAGGTGACTTTGCCTCTGCATCCTTTGATGACAGAAAAGGATGTTCTATACGTCTGTAACTCCCTTAAAAAAATTCTAAAATGAGCACCAAAATCTTAACCAAGAAAACCGAGAAAAAAGTTTATTTTGACCGGTACTGGGATACCCGGGATTTACCGTCAGCAGATGGACGAAGCCAGCAAAGAGCGGAAATCGCGTATCAGATTTTGTCCCAGAAAAGGGGCAAACTTCTGGACGTGGGGTGTGGCCGGGGATTGAATTCGGTATTTTTCAAAAATGCCGGGTTCGAAGTAGAAGCGCTCGATATCTCGCCTCAGGCGGTCCAGCTGACCAAGAATAAAGGTATAAAAACTTATTTGTTTGACATAGAGCAGGACAGAATCCGGGAAAAATACGATGCTGTCCTATGCCTGGAGGTACTGCAGTTTGTGGTCAACCCTACCAAAGTCTTGATGAATTTACGCCAGGCCTTAAATCCCAAGGGAGAGATAATTTTGTCTTTACCCAATGAATTTCATCTCAAGAGAAGATTGGATGTCCTGTGGGGAAAGCTGGATTTTATCGGAGCCAAGGCCCCTCATCTCCGGCTCTTTAATTATGCTGAAATTGAAAATTTAATCGAAGAATGCGGTTTAAGAATCATAGCCCAGCGGGAAATTTCTATTATACCACCACGCTGGAAGCACTGGAGTTGGCTGAGCGATCTGCTTCTGCAAATCTCACCCGACCTCTTTTCTCTGGCCTATATCTTAAATCTTCGCAGTCGGGCAGTATGAACCCCGCCTTAATAATATTAATCATCGTTCTGGGCCTGGCCTGGGGAAGTTTTCTGAACGTTTGCATTTATCGTATCCCCCTGAAAAAATCATTGATTTTATCCCGTTCGCTTTGTCCCCACTGCAAAAATAAGATTTCCTGGTATGACAACATACCTCTTTTAAGTTATCTCTTTTTGAAAGGGAAATGCAGAAATTGTAAACATAGAATTTCAATTCAGTATCCGGTGGTTGAATTATCGTCCGCTCTGCTGCTATTTCTGGCATATCTAAAATTTGACTTAAGCTGGCAGTTTTTCTCCAGTTTTGTCCTGATTTCAATATTAATCGTAGTTTCTTTCATAGATTTAAATCTTAGAATCATTCCGGATATAATCACTTTGCCAGGTTTGGTTCTGGGCTTAATTTTTTCTTATTTCAATCACCAGGGTTCACTTTCCGCTTCTGTAATTGGATTTTTGGGCGGGGGACTATCCTTTTATCTATTGGCTTATGTGGGAGAAGTGCTCTTCAAAAAAGAGAGCGTGGGTGGAGGG
>JBIOYE010000117.1:0-6251 GCA_044870015.1 Candidatus Zixiibacteriota bacterium | reverse complement strand
TAAAAATCGAGACGAATATGATGGAGAAAATTACGGATAAAATTAAGGTCAAACCTCCAATGGCTGTGAAGGTGGCCAGAGAGGTATTTACCATCTGGTTTAAATTCTGGTAATCAGCCACGGCTTTAGATTTGGAAACATAACGGATTACCGATGAACGAATCCCCAAATCCAAAAGACCCAGATATCCAGTAAAGGCGTTAGTCAATATCCACACCCCGAAGCCGACATCTCCCAGATGTTTTAATACAAAGGGAATCAAAGCCAGGTTAATCAAGCCATTGATTATGAAGGCGCCCCAGTTGGAAAAAACATTTTTGATAATCTGGGATTTGGAAAGCATCTAGAAAGGTTAAGCCCTATTTTTTCTTGTGAAATAGATTCTTTTCAATCAAGTCACATAGAATGTGACCTAACAGGATATGAACCTCTTGAATCCTGGGAGTGTTTTGAGAAGGTACTACAATGGTGTAATCAGAATATTTGATAAGTTCTCCTCCGCGGTTACCCAAAAAACCGATTATGGTCAATCCCTTTTTTTGGGCCATTTTGGCGGCTTCTATCAGATTCTTAGATTTGCCGCTGGTCGAGAGAGCCAATAAAAAATCCCCTTTTTGTCCCAGCGCCTCAATCTGTCTGGAAAAAATCTGCTCAAAGCCAAAATCATTAGCGCAGGCGGTTAAAGTAGAAACATTGGTATTTAAGGCAATGGCTGGGAGAGGTTTTCTTTTCGATTCCGGAGATAGCCGGACTATAAGTTCGGCTGTCAGATGAATGGCATCTGCGGCAGAACCCCCGTTGCCACAAAAAAAAATCTTTTTATTGTGCTTCAAGCCGGAGCTTAAAATTTGAGCCAGCCGGACGATTTCAGAAGAAAATTTCTCCTTAACTCTTTGCTTTAAAGCAATACTCTCCTGAATCTGCCTTTCGACTAAATTTTTTTGGCTCAATTTATTTGGTCTTGAAGTGAATAGCGGATGCCATCTCTTTCAGTTTTGAGGGGTCGGAATTTGTTTCCAGGGCGTTCCCCAAAACCAAAAAATTGGCTCCGTTTTTTACTTTATTTTGTGCTACCCAGGGATCTTTTATGCCGCCACCAACAATCATAGGCAAAGAGATATACTCCTTGACTTCGCTGACTATTTCATCCGGAATAGAGGTTTTGGCTCCGGACCCGGCTTCCAAATAGATCATTTTCATCCCCAGATATTGGGCAGCCAGAGCATGGGTTTTGGCAATGTCCGGTTTATCAAAAGGGATTGGCTTGGTATCACTCATGAACAGCACGGAAGTCATTTTGCCCGAATCAAAAATCATATATCCGGTAGGAATCGCTTCTAAGTTAAACTCTTTTATGGCTGAAGCGGCTTTGACATGCTCTCCGATTAAAAAATTGGGGTTTCGGCCGCTGACCAAAGATAAAAATAAAATGGCATCGGCCCAGCGGGAGACTTGATAGGCGTTACCCGGAAAAATTATGACTGGAATATTCACCGAGTTTTTGATTTCTTTGATAATCTCATCCAGCCCAGTATTTAACAGCAAACTGGAGCCGATTAGAATTCCGTCTACTCCGTTCTCTTCAAAAAGAGAAAGTTTCTCCCTTAATTTTTTTGGCTCGATTTTATCCGGGTCCAAAAGAACCAAAAACCCGGCCCCTTTGGTTTTCGAGATTTCCAAAAGTTTCTGATAAATACTCATCAGGATTTCAGATGTTTCTCCAATATAACAGGTAAACTTTCTAAAACCTTATCGATTCTGCTGGGGTTTTTTAACCCACCCGTGGCTAAAGTCGGCTTTCCTCCACCGGAACCACCTGCCAGGCCGGCCAGCTCTTTTAAAATTTGGTCTGCCTTTAAATTTTTATCCTTAACCGCCGCATTGGAAGAACAAGTCAATATCATATAATTATGGTTTATTTTGGCCACCAAAGTCCCGATAAAATAAGATTTCTCAAATTCGGGAATTTTTCGGAACGAATCTGCTAAATTTAAAAGCTGTTCTTTGCTCTCAATTTCTCCTAAATTCACGGCAATATATTTTACCCCTTTTATTTCCTGAGCTTCCTGAAAAAGTTTTTCTGTCAGGCCACTGGCTCTTCCGCCTTCCAGCTCTTTCAATCTATTTTCAATTCTTTTTTTTTCTTCCAATAAAATTTCCAAGCGATTTAGATATTTATCCAGGTCGGTTTTTAAAAGATTAGCGCCCTGAAGCAGTTTATTCCTTTCCTCTTGCATCAGCGTATAAACTTTTTCACCAGTTATGGCTTCAATTCTTCTGACACCTGAAGCCACTCCGGTTTCCGAAACGATTCTAAAGATTCCGATTTCACCGGTGGTTTTGGTGTGGGTTCCCCCGCATAATTCCAAAGAATATTCTCCGATTTTTATCACCCGAACTTTGTCTCCATATTTCTCACCGAAAAGGGCCATGGCTCCCATAGCCAAAGCTTCTTTCAGAGGAACATCAAAAATGGAGATGACCTCCAAATTTTCCCAAATTCTTTGATTAATGTCAAATTCCAATTTGCTTAATTCCTCATCGGTCAGTTCCTTAAAATGAGAGAAATCAAAGCGCAGGCGGTCCGGTGCCACCAAAGAGCCGGCCTGATGCACATGCTCTCCCAGAAGTTCCCGCAAAGCGTTATGCAAAAGATGAGTGGCAGTATGGTTCTTCATTATGGCTTTACGTCTAGTTTTATCTACTTTAGCCCAGACTTCCTGCCCTTTTATTTTCTTATCTATTTTGGAATTATTGGATTCAATCAAGTGTAAAATAATCTCATTTTCTTTCTGAGTATCTAAAACCTGCAAATTCAATTGTTCTTGAGCGATTTTCCCGGTGTCACCCACCTGGCCACCGGATTCTGCATAAAAGGGAGTTTTTTGCAGAATCAAAAATTTTTTGCCCGAAGGGGATTCCCAGATTTCCTCAACCGTGGTATCTGTCTCCAAATTATCATATCCCACAAATTCCACCTTCTTTACTTTAGAATCCAAACCTGACATCTTAGGCAGAGTATCAAATTTAGAAGCTTTTTGTGAGCGCTCTCTTTGAGCCTGCAGCTCTTTTTCAAAACCGGATAAGTCAATCTCCAAACTTTTTTCCTTTGCCATCACCTGGGTCAAATCGGGAGGAAAACCATAGGTGTCATAAAGTTTGAAAACTTCCTCTCCGGGAATTACTTTCCCTCCCTTTTTGATAACCTGATTGGCAACTTTTTCAAACAGCTCTAAACCAATATCCAAAGTTTTTTCAAAACTTTTTTCCTCTGATTTTATGACCAGATCGACCTGGTTTTTCTTGGCTTTAATTTCAGGGTACTGCTTTCCTAGAATATCTACCGCTACATCTGTCAGCTGATACAAAAAAGGACTGGACAAATTTAGCAGTTTTCCATGCCGGGCTGCCCTTCTTAAAATTCTGCGCACCACATAGCCACGTCCCTCATTGGAAGGGATGACTCCGTCAGCAATACAAAAAGTCAAAGCCCGAATATGGTCAGCCATGACTCTGAAAGAAACTCCGCTTTCGCCAGAGGAGTATTTCTTTTTGGATAGCTTTTCAATTTTGGAAATTATGGGTAAAAATAAATCGGTCTCATAATTAGAATCTACATTCTGCAAAACCGCACAAACTCTCTCAAGGCCCATGCCGGTATCTACGCTTGGTGCAGGTAACGGCTCCATTTTTCCAGATTCATTTTTGTTAAACTGCATAAAGACCAGATTCCACAGCTCAATAAACCGGTCACAATCGCAACCCACACCACAAGTTGGTTTACCACAGGCAAATTTTTCTCCCCTATCAAAAATCAGCTCTGAACAGGGACCGCAGGGACCGGTTTCCCCCATAGACCAAAAGTTGTCTTTTTCACCGAAGCGAAAGATTTTATCTTTTAAAGTCGAATCGACTTTCTTCCAAATCTGGAAACTCTCCTCATCTTTTTCATATATAGTGATGTAAAGTCTGTCTTTGGGCAGTCCCAAGCCATCTTTAGCCGAAGTAAAAAACTCCCAGGCATAAGCGATGGTTTCCTCTTTAAAATAATCTCCAAAAGAAAAATTTCCCAGCATCTCAAAAAAAGTGTGATGTCTGGCGGTCAGTCCCACATTTTCCAGATCATTATGTTTACCGCCAGCCCGCATGCATTTTTGAGCTGAAACCGCCCGCTTATAATCTCTTTTCTCCAGTCCCAGAAAAACTTTTTTGAACTGATTCATGCCGGCGTTGGTGAAAAGCAAGCTGGGGTCGTCCTGCGGCACCAATGAGGAAGAGGGAACCAGCTGGTGTCCTTTAGATTGAAAATATTTTAAAAATTTTTCTCTGGTTTCAGAACTTTTCATGATTCATCTGCTTCTTTTATGCGCATAACTTTATTGACTATGTGGTAGGAGAAACCCCGCCTTAACAAAAAATCAGCCAATTTTTTCTGAACTTTTCTATCTTCTAAGTTTTGAAAAAGTTTTTTCCTTTTTTCCAATAATTTGGCGGCCAGCTCGACTTCTTTTTCATCCTCAAAACTCTTCTTAATTACGTCCTCAATCAGCTCTTTTTTAATTCCTTTGCGGAACAGTTCCTGTTTTAAGAGAAACTTCCCCATCGGTTTATTGGCTAATCTACTGGAGGCCCAGCTTTCCGCGAATTTTTCATCGTTTATCAAATCCACTTTTTTCAAATCCGAGACGACTTCAAAAATAATTCTTTCGGTAAATCCCCTCTGGCGTAATTTTTGCTTGAGTTCCCTTTCACTTCTGGGCCTTAATTCTAATAATTTCAGGGCTTTTTCTTTAGCCAGAGGTTTGTCGGAACTGGTTTGGGCTACCTTTTTCAAAACGGCTACGCTCGTAGATTTAAAATTGAGGTTCGTAAGCAATACGGCTGAATCTATGCCTTAATTACTTTCTGGTTCTGGTCACTTCTTTAATATCTTTAGCAATATCTTTAGCTTCCTTAGATGCTTCCACCTTCAAAAGGCCCAGCTTTTCCCTGACTTCTTTCTCAATTTTAGCAGTCATATCCGGATTATCTTTCAAGAACTGTTTGACGTTATCCCGGCCCTGTCCCAATCTTTCATTTTGATAAGAAAACCAGGTTCCGGATTTTTCCAGAATTTTTAATTCGGTCGCCAAATCCACCAACTCCCCTTCTTTGGAAATTCCCAGTCCATAGATAATGTCAAATTCCGCTTCCCGGAAAGGTGGAGCGACTTTGTTTTTTACCACTCTGACCCTGGTCCGTGAACCGATTACCCCTTCTCCTTCTTTGATCGAAGCAATTCTTCTGATATCGATTCTCACCGATGAGTAAAATTTCAAAGCATTACCGCCGGTGGTAGTTTCCGGGTTACCGAACATGATTCCGATTTTCATACGAATCTGGTTGATAAAAACCACACAGGTTTTGGACTTGCTGATAGTGCCGGTCAGCTTCCTTAGGGCCTGAGACATCAGGCGGGCTTGCAGACCCATATGCTGGTCCCCCATTTCCCCTTCGATTTCTGCCTTGGGGACTAAAGCCGCCACTGAATCAATCACAATTATATCAACTGCACCGCTGCGAACCAAAGTTTCGGTAATCTCCAGGGCTTGCTCTCCGGTATCCGGCTGGGAAATTAAGAGGTTGTCAATATCCACTCCTAATTTCTTAGCATAAGTAGGAGCTAAGGCGTGCTCGGCATCCACGAAAGCTGCCACTCCACCATGTTTTTGAGCTTCGGCAATCAGGTGCAGAGCCAAAGTGGTTTTCCCGGATGCTTCCGGCCCGAAAATTTCCACCACCCTTCCTCTGGGGACACCACCTACTCCTAAAGCATAATCTAGTGCTATCGATCCGCTGGAAATTACCGGTATGGAAATTCCAAGGCTTTCTTCCCCTAATCTCATGATGGAGCCCTTGCCAAATTGTCTTTCAATTTGGGTCACGGCCTGTTCCAAAGCCCTTTTCTTTTCAGTGGCTATATCCATAGATTCCTCTCTTTTTTGATAGATTAAAGATTTTGACATATTGACTACCTAAATTAATCAAAATTTGGTCTAAAAGCAACCTTTAAGATAATAAAACTTTTTTCAAAGGAGTATAAACTGCTCCGGTAGGTAAAAGGGTGCTTTTCATCACCACCACCTCTTTGACCTCAAAATCTTGGGTCTCAAATGTGGTTTTATTGATTTCGGATGCCAAGCTCTCTAAGTTCTTGAGGGACTTAACCCTACCTATGGTCAAATGAGGTGTGAAGCTGCGATTTTCTTTGG
>JBIOYE010000116.1:0-5896 GCA_044870015.1 Candidatus Zixiibacteriota bacterium | reverse complement strand
CCAATTGGGGAGCGGTTTTAGTTTCTTTAGGTAGAAGTCAAGATGCCTTAGAGAAGTTCAAGAAAGCGGTTGCAATTAATCCCAAGTTTGACCTGGCTTATTACAATTGGGGTGGTGCGTTGGGTAACCTCGGCAGGTATGAAGAGGCTATAGAAAAGTACCAGAAAGTTATAGAGATTAACCCTAAAAATTATTCCGCTTATTATAATTGGGGGCTGGCCTTAGCCAATTTAAAAAAATATAAGGAGGCCATCGAGAAATACGAAAAAGCGGTGGGGCTTAACCCCAAAATGGCTGAGGCCTATTATAGTTGGTCCGGAGCTTTATTTAATTTAAACCGCAGCCAGGAAGCCCTAGAGAAATGTCAAAAAGCCGTTCAGCTTAGACCCAATTATGCCAAGGCTTATGTAAATTGGGGATTGGCTCTATGGGACGTGGGCCAAATGGACGCAGCCGGAGAAAAATTTAATAAAGCCAAAGCTATTTTTGTGAAACAAGGTGCCAAAGAAGATATTCAATATGTGGATGATTTATTAAAACAAATAGAGGCTAAGAAGCCTAAGAAATAGTCGAAATTTCCGGCAATTTCGGCTCCACTAAAATAGTTTTCTTCCTCTCCACAATCGCCGTCCCGGTCTTTCCATTTCTCGGTTTTTTCACAAACTTCGCCTCCGTATATAAAACCTCCACTTTTTTGGAACCCTTGGCTTTGCTATAATATGCCGCAATCCGGGCTGTTTCCACAATAGTATTGTTGGGAGGTTGCTGTTTTCGATTCTCTCTCACGAGAACCACATGCGCTCCAGCCGCAGTATGAGCATGAAACCAGAAATCATGCGGCCTGGCATATCTGAACGACAGATACTCATTTTCCTTGCTGTTCCTTCCCACCAAAACTTTCCAGCCATCAGATGTGACAAACTCCCGGAACAAAGTTTTCTTTTGTTTCTTTGATTTTTCTTTTTTAGTTTTTTTTCTGGCCATTAACTTTTTCTTAATTAAAATTTCTTTAATTTTTTCCAAATCTTCCACTTTAGTTGCTTTTTCTGCCTGTTTCTTCAGCTCCTCAAAAATTTTAATTTCCGCTTCTGCCTGATGTAATCTTTTCTCAATCACCTGCAGGGCGGTTTTGGCTTTGCGGAATTTCCTATAATAATTTTCCGCGTTTTTGACGGCTGACCATTCCGGGTCCAATGGTATCTCGATTTCCGGAGATTCAGCATCAAATACATCTGCAACTTTCACCGACGGCTGTCCTCTTTGAATTTTATCCAAACTTATAGTCAACAAATCCCCGAATTTCTTGAATTTCTCAAAATCCTGATTTTCCGTCAATTCCTTTCGGAGATTACCTACCCGGCCTTCCAGTTTCTTCAGCTGTGAATTTAGAATCTGTAAAATCTGCTTTTTCAGATTCTCTTTTTCTAACTGGGTGAATTTAATCCTGAAATAATCGCTTATAGCATCAGCCACCGAATCGGATTTGATTTTATTTAGGGCTGGAACGGATTTTAAGTCCACAACCGAGATGGCTGGAGCCTGATTTTCAGAGTTTAAAATAACCAGGGGGTGAAATTTGTGCTCCTTGATTTTATAAAAGGTATTCTGGAAATGCCGGGCTAAATTTTCCAACTCTGACTCTTTCAGCGCGGCTACCGATTTTTCTCCCAGTCCGGCCAGAAACCAAATTTCTTCCGCCAATAATTTATCCATCCCCAGAAAATTTTTGGATAATATTTCTTTGAATGTCAGGTCCGGTTGAGAAGTTAGGATTTGCCTGAATTCAGAAGCAGAAACCGAGAAAGGATTTTTTTGTGGAGGAGGAGTGGGCAATTTATAAGGGTAGTTCGGTAGTAGCGTTCGCTGTGAACTTTCTTTCGGCTCTACTTGTTTTAATACATCTATGATTTTGAAATCGGAATGATTTATCAAAATCAGATTGCTATTGCGACCAGTTAACTCCAAGTATAAATCAAATTCCAGCGCTTTGGTGCAAAAAATTCTTATAATGCGGTCAAAATCGATCTGCTCGACTGCCTCTATTTCGGTTCCTATTAATTCGGAGAAGATATTTTTATTGGGAAACCGGCTTTCCAATTTACGATATTTCTTCTGGTCTAAAATCTCCACTCGGTAATCTTCCGAATGAATGGAAACAAGCCAGGCTTGTCGCCTGGATTCAGTCCGGGTCAAAAATAAAACTTCTCTGAAATCGGAATTGGTCCGGATTTCTAAGATCTTGCTTCCGGCGAAAATGTTATTCATCTCCCGGGTCAGAGCGTAAACAATAGTAGAATTAATTATCATAGTTTTAGTAATTTAACCAGAACGACTCAGTTGTCAAGGAGGGTGTTTTTACACTAAATTCACAAAAGCAGGAAAATGGGGTTGACAAAGTTAAGCCGGCTGTATATAAATGTAGGTCTGTACAAACTATGATATCCAGCATGACCGGCTACGGCCGGGCCGAGACCTCAATCAACGGAGCCAAAGTCACAGTCGAAATCAGCTCCGTCAATAATCGTTTCTGTGAAATCCAGTGCCGCCTGCCCAAATTTGCCACCGACTTAGAGCCCAAGCTGAAAGAATTAATCGTAAGCCAGATCAGCCGGGGAAAAATTTATTACAACCTGAACTGGGAGGAAACTTCGGTAGCCAACCTGGTCAAATTAAATCAGGAAGCGGCCGAGATTTATTTTAAAATCATAAAAGAATTAAAAACCAAATACAAATTGAAAGGAGAAGTCGAGGTAGAAGATATTTTAACCCTTCCCAATCTGATAAAATATGAAAGAGAAGAAATTGACCCGGAAAAAGTCTGGGGTTTGATTTCAAAGGCAACCATAGAAGCGCTGGCTCAATTAAAGCAGATGCGCCAGAAAGAAGGGGAACAGCTGGCCCAGGATTTAAAAAAGAGAGCTGTGAATCTGGAGCAAATAGTCAAGGAAATTGAGGAGCTGTCCCAAAAAAGCGTGGAAAATTACCGTAAACGGTTAAACCAGAGAATCTCTGAACTTATGACCGAGAAGATCGTAGATGAACAGCGTCTGGCTCTGGAAGTAGCCATCCTGGCAGAGAGGTCGGATATTACCGAAGAATGCGTCCGCTTCCAAAGCCACAATCAGCAGTTTATGGCGACTTTGCAGGAGAACGGGTCCCAGGGGAAGAAACTGGGTTTCATTTTGCAGGAACTGCACCGGGAGACCAACAGCATCGGCGCCAAGGCCCTGGAAGCCCTGATTGCCCAGAGAGTCATTATTTTAAAAGAAGAAATAGAAAAAATAAGAGAGCAAATTCAGAATATAGAATAAAAAAACGAGGAGATAAGTTCGGTCAAAATAAGATTCTTCTGATTTAGTAGATGACGGGTTAAAGGAAACCTGTGAAAAAAATTAAGAAGTGCTATAAAAAAAGCAGCAGCACAATTTAGGTCACACTTTCTGGCCGCTTAATTTTTTCATTCATCGCTTTGGCACTGCAGAAGAAATATACCCGGTTAAACCATAAATAATTCATTTTGAGAAATTCAGACAAAAAAACTTTATTGGTGGTTTTATCCTCTCCCTCCGGAGGAGGCAAAACCAGTATTTGCCGCCGGGCGGTTAAAATCCTCAAAGATGCGGCTTACTCAATTTCAGTCACAACCCGTGCTCCGAGAAAAAATGAAACTCATGGCCAAGATTATTTTTTTGTGACCGAAAAGAAATTTAAGGAGATGATAGCCAAAAGAAAGTTTGCGGAGTGGGCCCAGGTATTCGGAAAGTATTACGGCACTCCCCAAAAATACATCGAGCGCGCCTTCCATAAGAATTTAACTTTATTTTTCACCTTAGACCCCCAGGGTGCCTTAGCCCTCAAGAAAAAATATCCGGATGCAATTTTAATTTATATTCTGCCTCCTTCTATTTCCGAACTGAAGCGCAGATTGCAGAAACGAAAGACCGATTCATCCCGGATAATTCAGAAGAGATTGAAGGAAGCTTTGAAAGAAATTTCCTTCTGGGACAAATATGATTACGTAATAGTAAACAGGGATTTAAGAAAATCCGTAGCAATAGTCAGGGATATCGTCCAGGCTGAAAAAAACAAATCTCGAAATTTTAATTTCACCGGTTGGAGAAACCAACAACACCTTTAAGGAGGAGACATGGATTTGGAATATTTGAGTGGCTTAGACAAAAAGAAAGAAAACCGATATCAGATGGTGATTATTTCAGCCAAGTACGCCCGATCTCTGAATCGTAAAAAAATGCAAGCCAAAGAGGATATCTTAAGCTTGGAGCACAAAGAGCCGATAAACAAGGTTACCGATCAAGCCCTGAAAGATTTAATGAGCGACAAAATAGAATTTGACAAAACCAATACCGAATGAAAAAGAAGCAAAATAAGACGGGTAAGAATTTAGTGATTGTGGAGTCACCCACCAAAACCAAATCCTTGTCCAAATTTTTGGGGAAGGAATTTATTATCGAGGCCTCGGTCGGTCATGTCAAGGACCTGCCCCAGAAAAAACTGGGCGTGGATGTGGAAAAAAATTTTGCTCCGCAGTATGTGACCATCAAAGGTAAAGAAAAGGTTTTAGCTACTTTAAAAAAAGCGGCCAAAAAAGTCAAACAGGTATATCTGGCCCCGGACCCGGACCGAGAAGGGGAAGCCATTGCCTTTCACGTGGCCGAAGAGATAAAAAAAATCAACCCCCACATTCTCCGGGCCAGCTTCAACGAAATCACCAAAGAGGCGGTATTGAAAGGAATCAAAGAGGCCGGCAAAATCGACATGGACAAAGTCCAGGCCCAGCAGGCCCGCCGGATTTTGGACCGTCTGGTAGGTTATCAGGTCAGCCCCATATTATGGAAAACGGTTTACCGGGGTCTGTCTGCCGGCAGGGTTCAGTCCGTGGCTCTGCGCTTGATCTGCGAAAGAGAAGAACAGGTTCTCAATTTTGTTCCCCGGGAATACTGGAGCATCCAGGCCAAACTGGAAACTTCCAGAAAAGAAAATTTTTTGGCCGGACTTTTTAAAATTGAGGGAAAAGATTTTGAGATAAAAAACGAGACCGAGGTTAAAAAACTGACCGAGGATATAAAGACCAAGAAATTTGTCGTATCCGAAGTCAAAACCGAAACCAAAAATCGCTATCCGTATCCTCCCTATACCACCAGCACTTTGCAGCAGGATGCCGCCCGACGCCTTTATTTTTCACCCCAGAAAACTATGATTGTTGCGCAACAATTATATGAAGGGGTGGAATTAGAGCAGGGTGAAGCGGTGGGTCTGATTACCTATATGCGAACCGATGCAGTCCGGATTGCCGATGAAGCCCTCAAAGCGGTTCGAAAATTAATTTCAGTCGCCTATTCGGAAAAATATTTGCCGGAGAAGCCCAATTTCTATAAATCCAAAAAGACCGCCCAGCAGGCTCATGAAGCCATTCGTCCTACCTACGTGGAATATACTCCGGAAAAAATCAAAAGATTTCTGACCAAAGACCAATACCGGCTGTATGAACTAATCTGGAACCGGTTTGTGGCCTGTCAGATGACACCAGCGGTTTATGATGCCACCAGCGTGGACATCGATGCTGAAAAATATTTATTCAGAGCCAACAGCTCGATTTTAAAGTTCGACGGATTTTTGAAAATTTACCAGGACCTGAAAGAGGAAAACGGGAATGGAGACGGAGACACAAACACAGAACCGGAAGGCAAACTTCCGCAACTTAAGAAAGGGGATATCTTAAAACTTCTGGAATTAATTCCGGAACAGCATTTTACCAAACCGCCGGCCCGATTTTCGGAAGCCAGCTTGATCAAAGAGCTGGAGGCCTGTGGCATCGGTCGACCCTCTACTTATGCCATAATTGTCAGCACCCTTAAGGGAAGAAAATATGTCATCA
>JBIOYE010000115.1:0-6561 GCA_044870015.1 Candidatus Zixiibacteriota bacterium | reverse complement strand
GCTCCAAAAACCCCGGAGCCACTAATGTTTTCAGGGTGTTGGGACCGCTAGCCGGGAGCATAGTTTTAATCCTGGATATTGCTAAAGGATTTTTTGCGGTTTATTTTTTAACCAAACTTTTGGGAACGGATAGCCTGATGGCTCCAATCTACCCCCAGCTTTTAGCCGGAGTAGCTGTTATTTTAGGGCATGTCTTCAGTATCTTTACCAGGTTTAAAGGCGGCAAAGGGATTGCCGTGGGAGCCGGTGTATTTTTGGCATTAATCCCGTTGGAACTGATGTTAGGCGTTACGGTCTTTGCCATAATTTTAGCTTCTACCAAATATGTTTCTTTGGCCTCGCTTTCCTCCTCTACTTTTATCTGCTTGAGCTTGATGGTGGAAAAATATGCTCTCAGACAAAATCGCCCCTTTATTTTAATTTTGACTTGCTTTATTTTAACTTTGTTGGTCTTTTATACTCATAGAGGAAATATCAAAAGA
The DNA here is from genome assembly GCA_044870015.1 of Candidatus Zixiibacteriota bacterium. GTDB lineage: Bacteria > Zixibacteria > MSB-5A5 > DSPP01 > RBG-1 > RBG-1. The sequence continues at coordinate 6,079 of JBIOYE010000115.1, read as the reverse complement.
TTATGGAACGGAACCGAATCAAAAATTAATCAAAAAGTAAATATATGAGCAGAATTGCTATCTTGGGTGCCGGCTCCTGGGGAATCGCTTTATCGGTGCTTTTGACTGATAATAGTCACCATGTGACTTTATGGGAGGTCGATTCTGCCCAGGCCCTCAGGTTAGATAAAGAACGGGAAGATAAACAAAGACTGCCGGAGATTAAAATCCCCCCTGCAGTAAAAATTACCAATAATCTTGAAGAAGCAGTTTCAGGAAAAGACCTGTTAGCCCTGGCTCTGCCGTCTCATGTAGTCAGGGAAGTGGCTAAAAAATTAGCTAAAATTAATCTAGGCAACCCTATCATTTTGAATTTAGCCAAAGGAATCGAGACCCAATCTTTGAGCAGAATGTCAGAGGTATTGAAACAGGAACTGCCGGAAAAACTGCATAATCACATCTGCACTTTATCCGGTCCATCTCACGCCGAAGAGGTCTCCCGAAAGATTGCTACTTCAGTGGTAGTGGCCGGATTCAAAGAAGAGACAGCCCAAAAAGCCCAAGAGATTTTTATGAATTCATATTTCAGGGTTTATACCAATTCTGATTTGGCAGGTGTGGAATTGGGTGGCTCGTTAAAAAATATAATCGCCATAGCTTCCGGCATTTGTGACGGGCTGGGTTTGGGAGATAATACCAAAGGGGCTTTACTCACCCGGGGTTTAGCAGAGATGATGAGATTAGCCGAGAAATTAGGTGCTAAGTCTTCAACTTTGGCAGGGTTATCCGGCATGGGTGATTTGATCACCACCTGTATCAGCAAGTATTCTCGCAACAGATTTGTAGGGGAACAGATTGGGAAGGGGAGAAGCTTAGATGAAGTCTTGAAAAATATGGTAATGGTGGCAGAGGGGATTAAGACCACAGAATCGGCTCAAAAGCTGGCTCAAAAATATCAGGTGGAGATGCCCATCACCGAGCAGATGTACAAAATCTTATTTGAAAATAAAAACCCCCAGGCGGCCGTGCTGGATTTGATGAAAAGAGACCCTAAATCTGAAATTTGGAGTTGACAGATTAAATTTATAGTGTAAATTTAGCCATCCAGTGGAGGGATTTTGGCAAGCAGAGAATTGAATCAGAGATTATATTATTCTATCAGTGAAGTGGCGGAAATCACCGGCCTCAAGCCCTACGTTCTGAGGTTCTGGGAAAAAGAATTTCCCAATTTAAGGCCCAAGAAAAATAGAGCCGGTAACCGCACTTATCAGATTAAAGACATTGACTTAATCAAGCAGATTAAAGAATTGCTTTATGAAAACTGCTTTACCATAGAAGGTGCCCGAGCCAAATTGAGAAACTCTCACAATGACAAGCCCGATAAATCCGACTTACAAAACACCCGCTTAAGGAGCTTGCTGGTAGAAATAAAAAAAGAATTAGAGAATATCCTGAAACTCTTAGACTGATTTTTTCGAATGCCTTTTCTAATTCCCAATCCCTAATCCTTAATCCCTGTATTTCTCGGGGCGTGGCGCAGCCTGGTAGCGCACTCGCTTGGGGTGCGAGTGGTCGTCCGTTCAAATCGGATCGCCCCGATTGAAATCAGTAAACTCAATGCCAGATAAAATTGCCGTAATCATCCCGGCTTTTAATGCTGCCAAAACCATTATTCCCCTGATTGAGAAAATCCAAAAAGAATATCCCGAACTGGATATTGTAGTCATTGACGACGGCTCAACTGACCAGAGCTTCTCTTTAGCTAAAAATGCCAAAGCCGTTGTCTTGCAACATCAGCTAAATCTGGGTAAGGGAGAGGCCTTAAGAACCGGCTTTAAATATGCTACCGAAAAAAACTATTCATATGTAATAACTTTAGATGCCGATTTACAACATGACCCCAAACATATAAATGATTTTTTGCAGAAAGCCAAAACCGGTAAAACCGATTTTATTTTAGGCATTCGCAATTTCAGTTTCCAGAATATGCCCTGGGACCGGGTCCTGACCAATTTTATTACTTCGGTCATATTGACTCTTTTGTCCGGGCAAAAAATCAAAGACAGCCAGTCCGGTTATCGAATGATTTCAGAAAAGGTTTTGAAGAACATTCGTTTGAAGAGTAAGAAATACGACCTGGAATCAGAGATTCTGATTAAAGCTGGCCGAAAAGGCTTCAAAATCGAAGCCGTAGAAATTTCCACCATATATGAAGGAAGCCAAAGTTTCATCAATCCCTTTTCAGATACCGGCCGCTTTCTAAGAATCTGCTGGAAATCTTTATTCTGGTGACTTTTGTTGAAGAAATTCTCTTTTGTTTTTGGTATTATTATTTTATATTTCGTAAATGACAAACTGGCCTTATTTTAAACTTATCACTAAAAACTGTCCACTAATCACTATACATCGGGGCGTGGCTCAGCCTGGTAGAGCGCTTGGTTCGGGACCAAGATGTCGGAGGTTCAAATCCTCTCGCCCCGATTTTGTATGTTAACTTCTTAAAAGGCGCTCACTCATGAAAGCCGTCGGTCTGAACAAATTTGGCGGTCCGGAGGTCTTGGAATATCTGGACCTTCCAGACCCTGACCAAATCGGACCGGAAGAGGTTTTAATCGAAGTCGAAGCCAGCGGAGTCAATCGGGCGGATTTATTGATAAGGCAGGGAATCTACCCGGTCGAAAAAAAATTCCCAATCATCCCCGGGTTCGAAGTAGCCGGAAAAGTTAAAGATACCGGAAAAGGGGCAAAAGAATTTAAAAAGATGCACCGCATCTTTGCCTTGGTTGATATTGGCGGTTACGCGGAGTTAGCAAAAGTTAATCACCGTTTAGTCCTCCCCATACCTGAGAATTTAAGCTCATTAGAAGCAGCTGGCATCCCCACCGTTTTTTATACCGTCTGGATTACCTTATTCAAAAAAGCCTATTTACAAAAAGGTGATACGGTTTTAATTCATGCGGCCGGTTCCGGAGTAGGGGTGGCCGCAATTCAATTGGCAAAATATTTCGGAGCTAAGGTTATCACAACCGCTTCAACCGAGGAAAAACTTCAGAGAGCGCATGGATACGGCGCTGATTTTGGGATTAATTATATTCAGCAGGATTTTGCCGCAGAGGTAAAAAAAATAACCGAAGGTAAAGGGGCTGATGTTATTTTAGACGGAATCGGCGCTTCTACTTTGGCTGGAAATATTGCCGCCATTGCCAAAAGCGGCCGGTTGATTTTAATCGGCGGAGGCGGGGTAGGCGGTCTGGAGGGAAACTTGCATTTGGGAAGAGTTATAATGAAAAATATAACCCTGATCGGATTCAACCTGCACGGCCAGGGAAGCAAGCTGTACGAATACCTGAATGAATTTAAAAAAGAGATTTTACCCCTCTTTGCCCAGGGAAAAATTGTTTCGGTGGTTGACAAAGTCTTTCCTCTGAGGGAAGCCAGAGACGCCCATATCTATTTAGCCGAAAGAAAAAATTTCGGCAAAGTGGTTTTACGTCCTTGAAATTTCATGCGTAAGAAAATTTACATTGGAGTTATCGGGGCAAATTATTGCGGTAAAAAAGTGGCTAAGCTGGCTAATGAAGTGGGACATGAAATTGCCAAAGCCGGGGCACTTTTGGTATGTGGAGGATTAGGAGGAGTAATGGAAGCCGCTTGTCAGGGAGCCAAAGAGCAAGGCGGAATCACTATTGGAATTATACCGGGAGTAAAGAGAGCGGAAGCCAACCCTTATGTCGATTTTCCGATTGTGACCGGTTTGGGATACGCCAGAAATATTCTGGTGGTGAGAAATTCCCAAGCGGTAATAGCTTTACCGGGTAAATATGGAACATTGTCAGAGATTGCCTTTTGCTTGAATTTCAAAATTCCTCTCATATCTTTATCCAACTGGAAAATAGAAGGAATGCTGAAAGCCAAAAATCCTGTGTCAGCGGTCAAATTGGCTTTGAAGAAGATAAAATGAGTGAAAAAGCTTCTGCGTTCATTGTGGTTTGTGGTTCAGTCCAGGGAGTCGGTTTTAGATTTTTTGCAGTACGGAAAGCTCAGGAATATGGCTTAAAAGGATGGGTACGTAACACAGTTAAGGGAACCGTGGAATCAGAGGTGGAAGGGGAGAAGAGTTTGATTTTAGGATATATTAAGGATTTGAAAGCAGGACCCCGGGGAGCCAAAGTTGCGGATGTAAAAGTAGAATGGAATCCATTTCAAAACCAGTATCAAGATTTTCAAATTACCCGGTAAAGTTCAAGCAAAGGAGCCTGAATGAAAAAGTATGCTAAGCTGATTCGGGATATCCCGGATTTCCCCAAACCCGGTATAGTTTTTAAGGACATTACTACTTTGATTAAGAATGGCAAAGCCTTTCAGGAAGTGATTGACATTTTCCACAAAAAGGTAAAAGGCAAAACAATTGATTCGGTTCTGGCCATCGAATCCCGTGGTTTTATTTTCGGCGGTGCCTTGGCTAACAAACTCAAGGTAGGGTTCGTTCCAGTTAGGAAGCCGGGTAAATTACCCTGGGCCGTGGAACAGGAAAGCTACTCCTTGGAATACGGTCAGGATACCTTGCAAATTCACAAAGATGCGATTAAAAAGGGACAGAAGGTTCTGATTGTGGACGATTTATTAGCCACCGGCGGCACTATGCTTGCCACTTGCAGGTTAGTGGAAAAACTGGGCGGAAAGGTGGCTGGTATTTTGGTCTTAATCGAGCTATCCTTTCTCAAAGGCAAGGATAAACTGAAAAATTACGACTTTTTTTCTTTGATAAAGTATGACAGTGAATAATTTCTGCCCCCGTAGCTCAGCTGGATAGAGCAGCGGTTTCCTAAACCGTTGGCCGGGTGTTCAAGTCACCCCGGGGGTATTAAATAATTTTCACCGCATAAAAAACTTGACAAATCTTTCTATTTTTATTTTATTTAAGTCTTGTTTTAAACCAATATAACAAGGAGAAAAAACTTATGAAGGGTAAAGTTAAGTATATTGTAATTTTACTGTTGCTGTGTTGCTTTTCTTACGGCCATACTCAAATAACCGGTCCCGAGTTCTTGGTCGATAGCTTGAAGCTATATAGTTTTACTGTGTCTAGTCCTTTGAGAGACTTGGATTTCTTAGGTGGCGGTGCCAGGGCTAGGAGTATGGGCGGAGCCTTTTTAGCCCTGTCGGATGATGCCTCGGCAGCCAGCTGGAATCCAGCCGGCTTGGTCCAACTGAACAAAATTCAAACCTCTTTTTCTTTTTTGACTACCACTCTCAAGAATGAATATGATAACCCCTTTTCCAGTAATTCCTTTGATAAAACCATCAGCACCATCAACTATGCCAGCTTTCTGATTCCCTTCAAACTTTACAGCCGGGATTTTGTAGGAAGCGTGGTCTTTAACCAGGCCGCCAGCTTGAGGGATAATTATGTCATCCCGGTCGATTCCGCCGGCAACTCATATTGAAACGACCTGTCCGGTAGACTGAATTATGTGGGTTTGGCAGCGGCTGGAAAATTATTTTCGGGAATTTCCCTGGGAGCTACGGTCAACATTTACGCCGGCAGCTTCACCAATAACAAATATCAGACCTTTGCCCCCTATGGCACTCCTCCGGATGATACCACCATAACCGCCCGCCCTTACAATAAAGCTACTTATGCGGGGGCAAATGTTACCTTAGGTTTGATTTATCAAAAGAATAAACTTCGGCTGGCCGCTACCGCAAAAACACCATTGACTTTGGAGGAAACTGATGATGTTAGCTGGTTATACGACTTTACCGTCAGGGGGGTTACCAATCCTTTGCCGAAAGGGCAACAGGGATTTCTATACAAGACCGTTAGAAAATGGAAAATACCTCTCTCCTGGGGTCTGGGTACCTCATATTCCGTGTCTGAGAAATTGCTCTTTGCAGCTGACTTGGAAACCCGATCTCCGGGAAAAGTGAAACTTCAGTACCAGGTAAATTCCCTTGACCCGGTTTCTCCCTTTGTGGAGATAAATATCAAAGATTCAAGCGCTACGGACATAAGTGACAATACTTATCAGATTAGATTGGGAGCCGAATATATGATTCCCACAGCCCTGTCCGGCAAGCTTTTTTTAAGAGGTGGTTA
>JBIOYE010000114.1:0-2225 GCA_044870015.1 Candidatus Zixiibacteriota bacterium | reverse complement strand
TGGTCTACAACGCTGCCCGCATGACAGGCGATAATCACGATTTTGTGAAGCAGGCCTCCATGGCCAAACTTTTCGCCTCGGAAGTGGCCAACTTTGTAGCCAACGAAGCGGTGCAAATACACGGCGGTTACGGCTATATGAAGGAATACCCGGTGGAACGATATTTCAGAGATGCCCGAATAACCGAAATTTACGAAGGGACTTCCGAAGCCCAAAGAATCACGATTTTTCGGGAACTTTCAAAAGACTAAATAAAACAACAATGTTGTTAGAGCCAGAATTAAAAAAATTCCAAGAAGAAATCAGCGAATTTTGTAAGAAAGAAATCGCCCCGAAAGCCCAAGAGCTAGACGAAACCGGAAAATTCCCCTTTGAAAATATAAAAAAGTTAGCTAAGCTCGGCCTAATGGGAGTAGTAGTCTCTGAAGAATACGGGGGTTTGGGAAAAGATACCAAACATTATGTGATATTCATTGAGGAATTGGCAAGAGCGTGTGGGTCGACCTGTCTCACTGTAGCTGCTCATAATTCTTTAACTATCGGACCAATTCTTAAATATGGAAACCAAGCTCAAAAGGAAAAATATCTTCCGGATTTGGCTTCCGGAAGAAAAATCGGTGCTTTCGGTTTAACCGAGCCGGAAGCCGGCTCTGATGCTGGCGGAACCAAAACCTTTGCTTCATTGAATGGAAATTATTACACCATCAACGGCTCCAAATGTTTTACCACCAACGGCAGTGTGGCGGATACTTACGTGATTACAGCCCGGACTAGAAAAGAAAAAGATTCCAAATCCATTTCTTCATTCATAATCGAAAGAGACACCAAAGGATTTTCAGTGGGAAAAACTGAAAAGAAAATGGGGCTGAAAGGTTCGGATACGGCCACCATAATTTTCGAAGAGGTAAAAGTCCCCAAAGAAAATCTTCTGGGAAAAGAAGGGGAAGGATTCAAACAATTTTTAACCACTTTGGATTCTGGCAGAATCGGAATCGGTGCTATGGCAGTAGGTCTGGCTCAAGCTGCCTTAGATGAAAGTTTAAAATTTGCCAAAGAAAGAGAGCAGTTCGACCAGCCCATAGCTAATTTTCAAGCTATCCAATGGAAATTGGCGGATATGGTAACTCAAATTGAAGCGGCACGCCTGATGGTCCACCGAGCGGCTTATTTAAAAGATGCCGGTCAGGATTTTATCAAAGCTGCTTCCATGGCCAAGCTTTTCGCCTCGGAAGTCGGCAGAATGGCCACCTATCAAGCTATTCAGATCTTAGGAGGATACGGATATATGTCCAGTTACCCGGTGGAAAGATATTACCGGGACGTGAAATTATGTGAAATAGGGGAAGGAACCAGTGAGATTCAAAGATTGGTAATCTTCAGGGAGCTTTTAAAAGAGAATCCAAGTGGATAAAATCCCAAAGTAAAATGCCTCGACTGGGCTCGGCATAAAGGAGGGTAAAAATGGCCTTTGAAAAATCAGACAAAATCTGGATGAACGGCAAATTCATCAATTGGGATGAAGCCCAAATCCATGTCTTGACTCATGCCTTACATTATGGCTCGGCCCTGTTTGAGGGGATTCGCTGCTATAAAACCCAGAAGGGTCCGGCTATTTTCCGCCTGGATGACCATCTGAAAAGATTATATGATTCCTGCAAGATCTATCGCATGGAAATTCCTTACGGCTTGGATGAGTTGAAAAAATCAATTGTGGAACTGATTAAGCTCAACAAAATGGAAGAATGCTACATTCGCCCTCTGGTTTACCGTGGTTATCACCACCTGGGAGTGGACCCGACCGGATGTCCGATTGAAATAGCTATCGCGGTTTACAAATGGGGAAAATATCTGGAGAACCACAGCGCCTGCGTCTCTACCTGGAGCCGGCTGGCACCCAATACTCTTCCTTCCATGGCCAAGTGCGCCTCCAATTATATGAACTCCCAATTGATAAAATTAGAAGCCCGGGAACATGGTTACGGAGAAGGGATTGCTCTGGATATCAACGGACATGTTTCGGAAGGGTCCGGAGAGAATATTTTCATAGTGCGGGACTCTACTTTGATTACTCCACCTTACGGAGCTTCCATCCTGCCCGGAGTTACCCGCAATACCGTTATCACCAAGGCGGTGGAGATGGGTTATAAAGTGATTGAAGAAAATATCCCCCGAGAAGCGCTGTACATCGCCAACGAGGTTTTCTTCACCGGAACCGCGGCAGAGAT
>JBIOYE010000113.1:0-7593 GCA_044870015.1 Candidatus Zixiibacteriota bacterium | reverse complement strand
GGTTCTTGGCCCATCAAACTCACAAAACATAATCCCCTGCCAGCTCCCGAGTAAAATCTTGCCGTCCTCAATCACCAGTGTGGCTGACGAACCAACCACAGAAGTTTTTACGTGCGAATCCGCATTTCCTTCGGTATGTTTATAGCGGGCTGACGGTGGAGCAATTTTCTCCAGATAATCCAAAATGTCGCTTCTCACGGAAGGGTCATAGTTTTCGTTGACCGTAATTCCAGCGGTGGTATGCGGAACATAAAGAATACAGATTCCGGATTTGATTTTACTCTCTGAAATTATTTTTTGAATCTTATCGGTAATATCTATGATTTCATTTCTTTTAGTGGTTTTAAGCTCTAATTTCTTAATCATTCAAAAAGCGCCTCCACAAATTCTTTAGGTTCGAATACTTCCAAATCCTCAATTTTTTCCCCGATCCCCACAAATTTGATAGGAATTTTAAGCTCCGAAACAATGGGAATGATAATCCCGCCTTTGGCTGTTCCGTCCAACTTGGTCAGAACAATTCCGGTAATATCAACCGCCTCTGAAAAAAGTTTTACCTGCGATAAGGCATTCTGACCAGTGGTGGAATCGATAACCAATAAAACTTCGTGCGGAGCTCCGGGAAGGGCTTTCCCCATCACTTTCTTTATTTTTTTTAACTCTTCCATCAGATTGACTTTGGTCTGTAATCTTCCAGCAGTGTCCACTATAACTACATCTATATTTTGAGAAACCGCCGACTTGATAGCATCAAAAGCCACTGCGGCCGGGTCGGCATTGGTTTGATTTTTGACGATTTCAGCCCCGGCTCTTTTAGCCCAGATTTCCAGCTGTTCAATAGCCGCGGCCCGGAAAGTATCACAAGCCGCCAGCAAAACTTTTTTCCCCTGGCTTCGGTAAAAGTTAGCTAACTTCCCGATGGAAGTAGTTTTTCCGTTCCCGTTCACACCCACAATCATTATCACCTGTGGTTTGGCAGTGGTAAAATTTGCAGAATTTGTAGCGGAACTGTCCAGCAGTTTGCCTATTTCCTCTTTTAACAATCCGATTATTCTGTCCGAAGTTTCTATTTTTTCTTTTTTGACTCTTTCTTTTAAGCCGTTCAAAATCTTCTCCGCAGCTTTCACTCCAACATCCGCTTCCAGCAAAGTTTTCTCTAGTTCGGAAAGCAGCTCTTCATCTATTTTTTTGTGGATACCGACTGCGGAGGCAATTTTATCTAAAAAATTGGCTTTGGTCTTGGCTAACCCGGACTTTAAGCGGGACAAAAACGCCATCTACAGGAAATTAAGCTAAAACCGGTTCTTTCTCGAATTTGACCGAGACAATCTTGGAGCTTCCCGGCTCTTCCATGGTCACTCCGTAAAGAATATCCGCCGCATCCATGGTCTGTTTGTTGTGAGTGATGATGATAAACTGGGTGTTGGCGGTAAAATTTTTCACTAAGGTTAAAAAACGGCTCAAATTCATATCATCCAGAGGTGCGTCAATTTCATCCAGAATACAAAAGGGCGAGGGCTTGACCAGGTATAGAGCAAAAAGCAGGGCAATAGCCACCAGAGCTTTTTCTCCCCCGGAAAGTTGAGACAAAGTTAATAATCTTTTTCCGCGGGGACGGGCAAAAATCTCAATTTTAGATTCCAGGGGATCCAGCATCTCTTCTAAAATTAAGTCCGCTTCTCCCCCTTCAAAAAGTTGGACGAAAACAGACTGGAAATTTCCCCTGACTTTCTGGAAGGTTTCTAAGAATAGAGCTTTGGCGGTTTCATTGATTTTGCTGACCGTGGAATTCAAGGTCTCTTTGGCGGAAACCAGGTCCTCCACCTGCTTCTTCAGAAAATCCAATCTGTCTTTTTCTTTTTTGTAATCTTCCAGGGCCAGAAGATTAACCGGGCCGAAGGTTCTGATTTTTTCCCTTACTTGGGACAACCTTTCATTAAACCCGGCCAGCTGTGCTAAATCTTCTTCCGTCAGAGAAACCAATGTCTCCAAATCTACATTCCACTCTTGCTGAATTCGTGAAGTTATGTTTTTGAGCTGGGCTAAAAAGTCATGCTGCTGCAATTCCAGCTGGTGGACCTGTTCCTGCCGGGACATGCGGGTATGCCGGGAAGATTTTAGCCCTTCCTCGATTTTCAAAAGCTGCTCGTGAAGCTGATGATAGCGCTCTTTGCTCTGGTCTGAATCTTCCTCTTTTTGTCCCTTTTGTTTTTCAACTTCTACTAATGCGGTTTTGAAATTTTCTACATCACTGCCCAGTTGGGACTGCTCTTTTTCCTTATTTTTTATCTCTTTGGTTTTTAATTTGAGCTTCTCTTCCGTATCAGCCAGCATCTCCTCCATTCTTAATATGTCATTGGCAAACTGCTCTTTTTTGCCTTGCTGGGTAACAATTTCAATTCGGGATTGATTCAATTTTAGACTCAATCCTTCTTTCTGTTTTTCCAATTCTGAAACTTTTTGTTTGCCGGAATTTAATTTCTCAGTTAAGCTTCGTTCTATGTCGATCAGCGTGGATAGATTTTGCTCTAAAATCTGCTTTTGCTTGGTCAATTCTTTTAGACTCTTATCCTGCTCCACGATCTGCTGACTTTTGGCAAACCCGCTTTCCTCCACAGATTTCTTCTCCAGTTCGATTTCCTTCATTTCCAGCTCTTTTTTATTCCATAACTCTCTTTTGGTTTTCTCCGGCTCAATTATTTGGGACAGCTCATTTCTGGTAATCTCGATGTCATGAATTATTTCGGCCTTGTGATTGATGGTTGTTTTAAACTGGATATCAAATTGGTGAATTTTCTCCTGCAGAGTTTTTAACTCTTTTTCTTTCCCCACTAAAGAAAACTCTTTTTTCTCTCCTCCTTTGACCACCCCGGTTTTGGTCAGAAGTTCACCATCCAAAGTCACGATCTGGTGGTCGGCCGGCAGCAAGTCCAAAAGCTTGGAGGCAATTTCAAAGTCTTTTACCACCACGGTTTTGTCCAATAAAGATTTAGTCAGCCAGTCCACGTGCTTTCCGTTTTCGACCAGATCCGAACCCCAGCCGATTATCCCTTGGGCTTCTTTTAGCTGGGCTCTACCGTTTGCGGAAGAAGAATTTACCAAATCTTTTTTGATGATGAAACCCCCTTCACCTTTTTGGTTCTCTTTGAGCTGGCCCAAGGCTTTTTTGGCTGAATCCAGATTATCCACTACCAGAAAAGATTTCCTCTCACCCAGAGCCGCTTCAATAGCCCAGGCGTAAGCGGTCTCGGTCTGAATCAGATTGGCTACCGTGTCCAAGATTTTGAATTTTTCTTTCTGATTGATTAAAAACTGCACCCCTGAATTATATCCTTCATAATTTTCAAAAAATCTTTCCAGCACTTTGAATTTGGCTTTCTCCGATGCCAGGCTGGTCTCCAGGCGGGTCTCCTGCAGCTGGTTATCCTTCAATTTTTGCTCCAGAGTCTGCAGCTTACCCTCTAAGCTGGTTTTGGCTTTCTGGGCATTCTCCCAGTCTGATTTTAATTTTTCTAACTCCTGGAAAGTTTTCAGGAATTGCTCCTCTTTTTCTTCCAATTCTTTTTGGCTCTTCTGATATTCGGAAACCAAAATTGCTTTTTGCTTCCGGGTTTCCTCGATTTTGAAGTTCAGATTAGCCAGTTCGCTTTTGGCTGAATTTAAACTTTTTTCGGTGACTTTTAACTCTTCGTCTTCTTTTTCATAATCCTGCCGCTTTTGGGCATACTGTTTCTCCAAAGAATTAAAATCCTTTTCGATACCAGAAACCCCTTTCTCTTTTTCCGCCAGCAACTCCTGCAGTTTTTCTAATTCCGGTTTTTTCTCTTTGATATTTTTTTCTAAATTTGTTTTCTGGGAAGTCAGACTTTCAATCTCAGCGGTTAGCTGAGCCAGAAGATTACTTAAGGCCTGCTGTTTTTCCTGGGAGACTAAAATCTGCTGCTGTTTCTGGTAAAAGGACTCTTTGAGCAAATCGATTTCCTTTTGCTGGTTTTCGACTTTTTTCTCCGCTTCTAAAAGCTCCAATTTGGCGTTTTCTAGGGTCAGCTCCTCTTTGTCTAAGGTTACTTTTTGCAGGTCCTGGTCCTGGTGAGACAATTTTAACTTTTCCGAGATCTCTTTTTCCTGAATTTTTATGGTCTCGTATTCTGATTTGGCTAATTTGAGCTCCAATTCTTTGATTAAGTCCTGATTTTTCTGATAAACCAGAGCCTTGCGCATCTGCCTTTTTAGAGAATTGACCTGCTTTTCTACTTCGGAAATGACGTCATTTAAACGCAGCAAATCCCCTTCGGTCTGCTCTAGCTTGCGAAGAGCTTCTTTGCGTCTGTGCTTGTACTTGGTGATTCCGGCCGCTTCCTCAAACAAAGCCCTTCTCTCATAAGCATTATCGGACAGAAGCGATTCCACCATGGACTGCTCCATGACCGAGTAAGCAAAGGCGCCTACTCCGGTGTCGGAGAATAAATCCACGATATCTTTTAAGCGGCAGGGAATTCCGTTGAGCAGATATTCCCCGGTCCCGTCCCGGTAAACCCGGCGGGAGATGGTGACTTGCTGGTATTCGATGGGCAGGATATTCCTGTTATTCTCAATGGTTAAAGATACTTCCGACATGCTGGCCGGTTTCTGGTCCGTACTGCCGTTGAAAATGACCTGGTCCATCCGTTCTCCTCTTAAGACCGTTGGTCTTTGCTCCCCTAACACCCAGCGTATGGCATCAACTAAGTTGGTTTTGCCGCAGCCGTTCGGCCCTACGATGGCTGAAACTCCGGATTTGAAAAGCAGTCTGGTCTTTTTTGGGAAGGATTTGAAGCCTATGATTTCAAGTTCGGATAGATACAATTTTCCCCTCCTTGTATGCTGGAAGCATTGATTCGGCTCAGGGAGCCTTTTGTCCCTCTAAAAAAGTCTTATAATTTTCAAAGTTAATTCTCAAATCGATGACCGGTTTATTGGCTCGGCTGGCCAAAGGTTTTAATTTTTGAGCGTTTATGAAACCGGAAACAACCTCAGGATTGCCCAGGGTTATGATAAAACCGTTTTTGGCGTTCCATTCTTTCTTCTGCTGGGGGTTGAGAAAGTCATAATAAACCGTCTTCCCGTCGGCAATAATTTCAGCCCAGGATTTACCGGTCGCTTCCAGCCGCAAAAGTAATTTTTGTTCTACAACCGGTGGAGTGATTACTGCGGCGGTCAAGGTCTCGGCCGTGCCGGGTTGTATCGGCACAGACTCGCGCAGCGGCATACCTATCTCGGCCTGATTAGTTGGGCTTAGGGTGGATTTTTCCGGAGATTTTTTAAATACTTCCCACACAATAATAAAAACCAAGACTAGCCCTCCGGCCAGCAAAATCAGATCCAGGACCCGGGATTTTTTCCTTATCGGCTGGGGCTTGTAGCGAAGCTCCTCGGTCATTTCAATCTCTTTGAATTTATTAGTCAGGGCATCTAAATCTTCTCCCAATTGGTGCAGATAAGCTCTCAGGAAAAGCCGCACGTGGGTTTTGCTGGGTAGCTCATCTAGACGATTTTCTTCCAAAGCAGCCAGATATTGCAAAGAGATTTTGGTCCGGGCCGCCAGCTCTTCCAAGCTTAATTTTTTTCTTTCTCTTAAATTTTTGATATAGCTGCCGAAATTTTCTATGACCTGGCTCATAAGATTTCCTCTACAAGTTCTAGCACTTTTTTCAGGGGCAAACCCATCACGTTGTCAAAATTCCCCTCTATTTTTTCCACCAATCCGCCTGAGGCGGACTCCTGAATTCCGTAGGCACCGGCTTTATCCAGAGAGTCACCTGTGCCAACATACTCATTTATTGCTTTATCAGTCAGCTGGTTAAATTTTACCTCGGTTACCTCAAAGCTACTTACACGCTTGGAGTTGTTCTTATTTATCAACGCCACTCCGGTATAAACCCGGTGCCATTTCCCGCTTAATTTTTTGAGCATTGAGAGTGCTTCTCTTTCATCTTTGGGTTTGCCCAATATCTCTTGCTCCAAAACTACCACGGTATCAGCTCCTAAAATTATACCGGCTTGAATTTCATTACTTATACTTTCTGCCTTTTTCATAGAATTTTTCTGCACCAGAATTTCGGGTTTCAGGGACTTCAGGATTTCATCGGAAAAACGGGGACTTTTAACCTCAAAGGGAACCCTTGCCAGATTCAGTATTTCCGCCCTTCTGGGAGAGCCGGAGGCCAAGATTAGTCCGTACCCATTTAGAAATCGGCTGATTTCCCGGCCAATTTTAAGACTATTTTTTCTAAATTCAGTTTGAAGCATTTTTTTCAATTCTCCAAAATTAATGTTACCGGACCCTGGTTAAAGATTTTGACCAGCATCTTGGCTCCGAAAAGACCGGTTTTCACTATCAGATTGTAGCCTTTGAGAAATTCCACAAATTTTAGATATAACCTTTCTGCTTCTTTGGGTTCCAGGGCCCCGGTAAAACTGGGCCTGCGACCCTTTTGGGTATCCGCGTACAGGGTGAATTGGGAGATTACCAGAATTTCTGCTTTTGTATCTAAAGCCGACAGATTCATCTTCCCCTCTCTATCTTCAAAGATACGTAAATTAGCGCATTTGTCTGCCAAAGACTTGGCCTGCGCTTCTGTATCTCCGGTTTTCACTCCCACAAGCAGAACCATCCCCTCTCCGATTTCATTGACAATTTTCCCTTCTACTTCTACACTGCCTTGTTTAACTCTCTGTAAAACCACTTTCAAGGTTTTAGCCCAAGATTTCGCTTAAGTTAACTATCCACTTTTAAATTGTCAACAAAAACCTTTATATTGAAGAAAATTATTTAAAAGCTACAATTAGTGGGTTTTGTGGAAGATTAAAAGAAAGTTTATGTAGCGTCCCGTTTTACACGGGACGTACGCCCTATGTAAAATAGGGCGTTACAAACTGCTACTCCCTGTGCCAGAAGTCACTCGTGGCGAACCACTGGGCTACCCTGATGTGCGACCAAAATTTTAATTATTGTCTTTTTACTCTTTTCAAAGATTTTTGAATGTAGGAAACTGCATCAGGTGTAGTACAGCCGGTCTCTCCGTGGTCGACTTCTACTTTCCCGATTTTTTTGGCGGTGGCAAAAGCTTCTGCCCTCAGGGCCGGTTTAAACACTCCAATACCAATCACAGCCCCGTTCATCGAATGTCTGGCCCGGTTGGGGGAGGAATGAATCTCCTTTTCAATAGTTTTAAGATAGCCCCGGCAATCTGTTTCTGAAATACCCGTACCATTTTTTAGTAGACCGCCTAAAATAGAATAGCCGCATTGGCGGTAATTCTCTTTGGGAGATTTCATCCAATCTTCCATTTTTTCTTTGGCAAACGAAGTTCTGGAAATCATGCCAGCCAACAAGTCAACCAGCATATAATAATTTAAGTTTTCAATCCACTTATCCGCCTGGGCGGATGTAATCTGCTTGGGGTCGGCAATCATAGTGGCTAAGGTCCGGGCATCGGTATTTCCGGATTCCCATAAGTGCAGAGCTAACTTTTGGTCGACTTTGATTTTCTTCTGCAGTTTATTCAGATTGGCGAAACTGACTCCGAACAGATTATCACCGGCTCCGTGACG
>JBIOYE010000112.1:0-2920 GCA_044870015.1 Candidatus Zixiibacteriota bacterium | reverse complement strand
GATTTCAAACTCTTTTCCGGCTTCCAGGGCCGCCCCCCAAATCTTTTCTGCCAGATCCGGCTCAAAATAAAGTTCAAACCCATCTTCACCGGTATACCCGGTGCGGGAGAAAAGAATTTTACTCCCTAAAACTTTTTCCTCCATTCCCCAATAAAATTTAATCCGGCTCAAGTCATAATCAGTCAGTTTACTCATCACTTTTTCAGCTACAGGTCCCTGAATAGCCAGGAGGGCGGTTTCTTCCGAGACATTTTCTAACTTTACATCCCCGAATTTCTTTTTCACCAGCCAGTTCCAGTCTTTTTCGATATTGGCGGCATTGACCACCAGCATCCAGCGGTCCGGAAGTTTATAAATCAGCAGGTCATCCACAATTCCGCCGTCCGGATAACACATAACCGTGTACTGAACCTGATTTAAACCCATTTTTTTGACATCATTGACGGTAACTTTTTGCAAAAAATCTTCGGCATCCTTCCCGGTAACCATAAACTCTCCCATATGGGATAAATCAAAAACCCCCACTTGGCCTCTGACTTTTTTATGCTCCTCCACTATTCCGCGGTACTGGATGGGCATCAAATATCCGGCAAAATCCACCAGCTTGGCTTTGTGTTTCAGATGCAGCTGGTAAAAAGGGGTCTGTTTAACCATTTAGCCGACTTAAATTTGCCAAAGCTATCATCTTGTTATATATTAAGTTTAATAAAATATATAAGTAGCTCTTAAATAGCAATAAATATCTGTTTTCAGCAAAAAGCACAAATGAAAAAAGTGGTAGCAGATACAACCCAGCTATATCACCCGCTGGCCAAAAGATGGCACAAAACCCGCTGTCCCAGCTGTAAGGGGACAGGGAAGATGTTGGTGGTCAATCAAGCGGTCTATCCTCCGGAGAAATATTATGTGAAATGCTGGGTCTGCAAGGGAAAAGGGGAGAAGGTCAGCGAGAATTAGAGATTGGTCCTAGGTAGGGGTGGAGCAAGCTCCACCCCAGAAATAATAAGGGCGGATATAAAATCCGCCCCTACGCGTTGTTAAATCATTTGCAATTACCCTAACAGATTTTCAAATTCCTCTTCATCGGCTACTTCGTCTTCCAAAATATGCTCGATTAATTCATGGGTCACGATATCTTTTTGATGAGTCTTCTTGAGCAGTTCACTGTAGGAATCGATGGCAATCCGCTCTGCTTCCAGAAAGACCTTGATGAATCCTTTTAAATCCGAGGTTTCCCGGGGGAAGGCAACTTTGTGCATATGGGAGATATTGGGCAGCTCTTCAATTTTAGAGACAGGCATACCTCCCAATTGGATGATTCTGTCGGCCAGCTTGGCGGCATGCCCCAGCTCATCGGCGGCTGATTTCTTGAAAACTTCGGCTAATTCTTCGGAGTTAATTCCGCTGACGATATGAGCGGCGTGCAAAAAATAAAAATGGGCCAGCCACTCGTCGGCATAGACCCGGTTTAATTCGGCGATTAGCTGCTTGAGGTCTAATTCTACAATCTCACGGCCTTTCTTTCCCATGTGTTCCTCCTTTGAATTTCGGGTTGGTTATCTTTCTATGTTAGTGTGGGAAATCTAATGCTATTTTAAGAAATGTCAAGTGCCAGTCATAATTCCCTCTCCTGTAAGGGGAGGGTGGTTCGGCAAGCTCACCGTAAATGAGGGAGGGGTTAGTTAGAATCTGTTCCCATGAATAAATGCTATGCGCACTGAATACTTCACTTCGTCTCCAATTAAGGGGATTCTTCACCCCGATAAATCGGGGTTCAGAATGACAGGCAAGAAAGCTTTCGCTCTGCACTATATAATGAAGGCAAACCAACAGCTTCTGATAAACCAAAATCGGCCGTAGCAAAAAATAATTGAAATAATGCTTGACAAATCTTAGATTATGCCGTATAATATATGTAGTAAAGCAGATTTTAGTAGATTGGATGTTTTGGTTAGAAACTAAGTACATACCACGAAGCTGATTGAAGCTTGGTGGTTTTTTTATGCAATCAAAGGTTTCGGGTGTACTCGAAACCTAAAAAGAAGGAAAGGTGGTGATTTGATTGGCACAAGGCAAAGTCAAGTGGTTTAATGAATCCAAAGGTTTTGGTTTTATTCAGCCCAACGACAGCGACAAAGATGTGTTTGTCCATTTTTCTGCTATTCAGGATAATGGTTTCAAAACCTTAAGTGAAGGTGAAGAAGTAACTTTTGAAGTTACCGAAGGACCTAAAGGTTTACAAGCAGTCAATGTGAGAAAAGGATAAAAACTGAAAAATAGCAGTTTTTAGACTAAGCCCCATTTTGAAAGAATGGGGCTTTTTATTGTTACCTCCCACTTTATTAATCTATCATCCAAATCCACCGTTTATCTATGCGTCAACCATGACCTTGAACCCGCCGTAGACCACCCGTTTCATATCGAAAGGCATGGGCTTATCCTTATACTGTGAATCGTTCATTAAAGGATCTTTCATCACCTTGGCGTTGACGCTATCCCGATGTGCGCGTGATTTGAATACGATATAGGAGAAGACCACTGTCTCACCCCCTTTGGCTCTAACGGTTTTGGGGAACTTAATTGTTGACCACTTGGAGTTAAGGTCATCACCGACACACTCCTTATAGTCCAAGGCGCCGTACTTCCGCCAGATTTTTCCGGCTTTCTGGGCCATATGTCGGTAAGCGGCTAAGTTTTTCCTTGGAACCGGCAGAATGTAACCGTCGACGTATCGTGACATAGTTTTTATCCTCCTTTTGTTCTATTTCTTATCCAAAGACCAGCGCACACCGCCACGGGTGGCTATGAAAAGAAAAACAAAGCAGTAGAGAGCTGCCAGCTCACCCCGATTGACCACCGGGAAAAAGGCCGAACTGAATTGAAACTTCCAGTGAAACTGGAAATAAGCCACCGCCATTTC
>JBIOYE010000111.1:0-2865 GCA_044870015.1 Candidatus Zixiibacteriota bacterium | reverse complement strand
GTGCAGACTGATCCTAAAAGTAGAAACGTGGCGGTCTTGTGAGAGAAACATTCGGCTATATTGGGACAGGAGGCTTCCTGGCAGACGGAATGCAGGTTTAAATCCCCGATTAAATTTTTCACGTTGCGGTAATTATCCCCGAAATTTCCCCTGACTTTTAACCATTCCGGCTTTCGCAACATCTCCGGATTGGGCGGGGTCTGAACCGTTAATCTGTGCTTAATCATTTTAATCTTTGATCCAAAAAGATGGTGTCTTCCACCTGCGGCTTGGAAGTTATGGTTTTATGCACCGGACATTTTTGAGCAATCTCCAACAATCTCGTTTTCTGCTTTTCTGTCAAATTTCCTTTCACGTGAATTTCCCGGGTAATTTTTTCAGTTAAATTTTTCTTTTCTCCCACTCCGGCAACGTCTGGGTTATGCCCTTTTTCGAGAGACAACTCTACCTCCACTGACTCCAAAGTCATATTTTTTCTTCGGGCATACAAAAGTAATGTTATGGCGGTGCAGGAACCCAAAGCCCCCAAAAGATACTCCTCCGGAGTGGGTCCTAAATCATCCCCTCCCTTTTCCTGGGGCTCATCCGCTATCAGCTTGTGCTGGCGGGCAGAAATTCCCACCTGAAGATTGTTGATGTATTTTACGCTGACGTTAGCCATGAGCTATTCTATTTACGCCTTAATATACTCAATTTTTTGTCTTACGCCAAGCGGAGTTAATTCTGCCAGTAATTTTTCAACCCGTCTTTTAAATCGGTAAATTTTATCTTGAAGACCTTCTCCACTTCAGAATTGTCGCAGACATTATCCTCTCTAAGCATAATCAGCTGGTCGGTTGAAACCGGCGCTTTCCCAAACAAATTCTCCAAGGTTTTAGAGACGACCACCATTAACTTATATGGTATCCGAAGCTTTAACCTTTTAAATCCTCTGTATTCTTTAATCAAATCCACAATCTGCTCCAGAGTAAATCTCTCCGGTCCCCCGATTTCAAAAATTTTGTTCTTGGCCAAAGGGTTATTCAGACATTCAACAGCGCAGCGGGCTAAATCCCCCACATAAACCGGCTGCATCTTGGCTCCGCCGGAATCAATTAAGGGAAAGACCGGCAAATACTGAACCATCTTGGCCAGCATATTTATAAATTCATCCTCCGGCCCGAAAACCACCGATGGTCTGAAAATCGTGTAAGGGATTCCGGAAGATACCATCGACTGTTCCGCTTTCCACTTACTCTGGTGATACCTGCTGACCGCATTGGGTCTGGTTCCCAAGGAACTGATGTGTACGAAATATTCTACCCCCGCTTTGTTGGACATCTCCACCAAATTTTTGGTTCCCAGAACGTGAATGGAATCGAAATTAGCTCTTTTGGTCTCCTGAATTATGCCTACTGCATTGAATACAATCTTGACATCAGCGAAGGATTTATCCAATGAGTTTATATCTATAATATCACCGTTGGCATATTCTAAATTCAAGTTTTTCAAGCGGGACAGATTGGCTCCGGTATGCACTAAGACTTTGACTTTATGATTTCTTTTGACTAATTCCCTGACAATATTACTGCCGATAAATCCGGTCCCACCGGCTACCAAAATCATCTAAAAATCCACACCTTTTTGGGCCAGAATCCCCTTTTGATAGGGATGTTTTATTTCTTTCATTTCAGTTACCAAATCAGCCATTTCAATTATATCTGGGTGAGCATTGCGACCGGTTAGAATCAAGTGTAATCTTTTGGGTTTGTTTTTCAGCATCTCTTTGACTTGTGCTAAATCAATCAGTCCCAGTGAAAGAGCTACATTAATTTCATCCAAAATAATCATATCATACTGGTCCGAGGAAATTTTCTCTTTGGCATATTCTAAGGCCTCTTTGGCCGCTTTTTCGTGCTCGGAGCGAGGGAGCTTGTCGTCCACGATGCCGACAAAACCTTTCCCTAACACAGCTAACTCCACATTCGGCTCTAATTTTTTTATCCCCTTCATCTCCCCATAAGTCCAGGAACCCTTGATGAATTGAATCACCAATATTTTCCAGTTGTAGCCGATGGCCCGGATAGTTGTCCCTAAAGCTGCAGTGGTCTTCCCTTTCCCGTCACCGGTGTAGACAACTATTAAACCAACTCGCTCTGTTTTTTCACTCATGAAGAAATTCTAGGCAAAGTAATTTTCTTCTGCCCTTGATATTTTCCTTTTTTGTCTTTGTAGGAGATTAAACATTCTTCGTCTGCTTCTAAAAAGATTATCTGGGCGATCCCTTCATTGGCGTAGATTTTGGCTGGCAAAGGGGTGGTGTTGGAGATTTCTAAAGTGGCGAAACCTTCCCACTCCGGCTCAAACGGTGTGACGTTGACGATTATTCCGCATCTGGCATAGGTTGATTTTCCCAGGCAGATGGTCAGGATATTGCGGGGGATTTTGAAATATTCTACGGTGCGGGCTAAGGCGAAGGAGTTGGGGGGTATCAGGCAATAGGCGGATTTGGTGTCGATTAAAGAGCGCTGGTCGAATTTTTTGGGGTCCACGATGGTGCTGTTGACGTTGGTGAAGATTTTGAATTCGTCCGAGACCCGGATGTCGTAGCCGTAGGAGGAGAGTCCGTAGGAGACTTTATTTTTGCTGACCTGGCTGTTGGAGAAGGGTTTTATCATGTCGTGTTTTAGGGCCATTTCTTTTATCCAGCGGTCTGATTTTATGGGCATTTTTTGGTCCTTTGTTGAAAGAGTTGTAAGTTTAGTTTGTATTGTGGATATTATAAGGAGAAGAAGAGGAAGTGTCAATAGAATGTTAGTCGACTTGACCTGGCAGTTTTCTTATCATCAAAAATATCCTTAAAATAAACATCCCTGTGAAAAATAA
>JBIOYE010000110.1:0-5793 GCA_044870015.1 Candidatus Zixiibacteriota bacterium | reverse complement strand
CAACGAACTAAATCAGCTTTTGGGTTCGGTTCGGCTGGCCGGAAAAGATTAAGAAGCTGAAAAAATAAAAACCACCAGGGCGGGGATTTCTCCCCGCCTTTTTTATTTTCCTCACTGACAAAATCTGACAGCCAAAATTCGATAATCGGCTTCTAGGTTCTCAAGTTTATTTTAATTCTTTCCGATTTAATAAGTCATAGAGGGATATGCTATTATGAAGCTTGGATTATTGCTGAAAAAAAGAAATTTCATCGGGATTTCACTCTTTTTGGCCATTGTATCTCCGGTGATCATCTTGGCTTTTTTCAGTTATAAAAATAGCAAACAGGAAATCATCAATTTTACCCTGGCCCAAAAAAGCTCTCTGGCTCGTCTGACCGCCATCACTTTAAAAGAAAGATTCGACCGCATGAAAGATTTATCGCTCTCTCTTTCCACCCGGGTCAAGATGAGGCAGCTAATTTCTGAAGGAAAATGGAAGGAAGCCAGCCAGATTTTGGCAGCGGTTCCCCGGGATTTTCCTTTTATAAATCGAATTTTGTTCGCCAACCTCCAGGGTGTTCTTATGGCCGATATTCCATATGCTCCGGAGGTCAAGGGTATGAGTTTTGCCCATCGAGATTGGTATAAGGGAGTGATGAAAACCGGTAAAACCTACGTTTCCGAAATCTACACCCGTACCGCCCAACCCAGTTATAATGTGGTAGCTTTTGCCACCCCAATTCAAAGCGAAAAAGGAAGCTTTCTGGGAATTTTAGTTTTGCAGATCACCCTGGACACATTTTTAGAATGGAGTAAAAACGTGGAGGCCGGTCCGGAGGCTTTGGTTTATTTTCTGGACCATAAGGGGCAACTGGCCGGACATCCAAGATTTGCAGCCCAGGGGGAGATAGTCGACTATTCCCGGAATCCCGTAACGCAGAAAATTCTCCAGGGGAAAAGGGGGACTGAACATTTGTTCGGTGAGGAAGAACGAATTGTAGCATATGAGCCGGTGCCGGAATACCACTGGGGGGTGGTGGTGGAACAGCCGCTCCGGGTTGCCTTTGCGGCGTTCAATTCCGGTCTAAGAAATGTGACCCTAATTTACGGAGTCATCTTCATTTTGAGTTGCCTGTGCGCCCTTTTAGTTTTGCGCAATACTGTTAAGGTCAGGCCAACCGAAGAAGCGTTTAGGGCCGGCCAAGAGCGGTTCCCTTCCTTCTCAAACTCAAGCGATGAAGTTACTGGTCGCTTAAAAAATTTTTCTAAAATAGCCAGTCTACTGGTTATGTTGATAGCTGGGTTCGTATTTTCAGTCTGGCTGTTTGATATCACTGCCATCAAAAATTTCCTTTCCGGTTTATTGCATATGAAAGTCAACACTGCCCTGGCTTTTCTTTTGGCTGGTCTTTCGCTTTGGTTTTTTACCTTTAAATCTTCTAATTCTTATGGAATAAAAAATGGTCAGATTTTAGCAGTGGCAGTAGCGGTTATCGGTTTGCTAACACTATCTGAATATCTCTTTGGCTGGAATCTGCATATCGACCAATTTTTAGCCCGTGAAGATGCAAGATTTGCCGGCAGTTCTACGCCATGCAGAATGGGACCTAATACCGCTTTCAATTTTTTATTATTGGGATTATCACTTTTGCTCTGGCGCGGCTCTCGCGGTTATAGAAAAGCCCAATTTCTAATTCTTATCGTGATTTTAATTGCGTTCTTAGGTCTATTTGGTCACATCTATGGAGTCGGTTCATTCTATGAACTTTCCAAAAATTCTAAAATGTCATTGCCCACCGCCCTGTCCTTCATAACCATTTGTTTGGGGATTCTTTGCTCCCGTCCCGAAGCCGGATTCATGCGGCTTGTGACCTCTAATACTGTGGGGGCTATTATGTTGCGGCGACTTCTCCCCATCGCGATTATGGCTCCATTTCTTTTAGGGTGGTTGAGGATAATCGGACAAAAGGAAAATCTTTATGGCATGGAATTTGGAACGGCTTTGGTGGCCATAGCCAATATAACCATATTTGTCACACTAATCTGGTATAATGCCAAAAGACTTCATGTGGCTGACTTGGAACGCAAAAAAATCGAAGAAGAAAACCGCAACTTTTTTACACTTTCGCTGGATATGCTTTGCATTGCCGGATTTGACGGCTATTTCAAGAAATTAAATCCGAGTTGGGAAAAAACCCTGGGGTATACTGTACAAGAATTGTGTTCCAAACCGTTTATTGAATTTGTCCACCCGGAAGACCGGGAGAAAACCGTAGGGGAATCAGGAAAGATAGCTACAGGAATGGAGGCCATTTCTTTTGAAAATCGGTACCTGTGTAAAGATGGTTCATATAAGTGGATGCTTTGGAGCGCCACACCTTCCTTGGAAACCGAATTAATTTACGCCACGGCCCGGGATATCACCGAACGCAGGCAGATGGAAGAAGAGTTAAAAGCCAGCGAAGAACGTTTCCGGTCAGTGACACAGACCGCCAAAGAAGCCATTGTTTTGGCCAATGGTTCCGGCAACATTATTTTGTGGAACCAAGGAGCCCAGTCCACCTTTGGCTACTCGGAAGAGGAAGCCCTGGGCCGACCGCTTACCCTTTTGATGCCGGAGCGTTACCAAAAACCCCATCGACAGGGTCTGGAACGGTTTCTAAAAACCGGCCAGCCACGCGTGGTCGGAAAAACTGTTGAGCTTCACGGTAGGAGAAAAGACGGTAGCGAATTCCCCCTGGAGCTTTCGCTGTCCAGCTGGAAAACGGGAAATGATATATTTTTCAGCGGTATCTTACGGGATATCACCGAACGCAAACAAATGGAAGAAACTCTGCGGGATTCGGAACAGCGCTATCGGCTCCTTTTCGACGAGAATCCAATTCCGGCCTGGGTTTTTGAGCTCCAAACCCTTTCGTTTTTGGCGGTTAATCGGGCGGCTATCCGCCATTACGGCTACTCGCAGGAAGAATTTTTAAAGATGACCATCAAGGATATCCGGCCGACTGAAGACATCCCGGCTCTTCTGGAGCGGGTCTCCAAACTCAAAGAAGGGGTACATTCGCCGGGGGAGTGGAGGCACTTAAAAAAGGATGGCACCATCCTTGATGTTGAAATTGCCTCACATCCTTTGACATTTGGCGGAAGAAAAGCCGAGCTGGTTTTGGCCAACGATATTACGGAACGGAAAAAAGCCGAGGAGGAACTTCACAAATTAAATGAATCTTTAAAATATTATTCGAATCAATTAGAATCAGCCAACAAAGAACTGGAGTCCTTCAGCTATTCGGTCTCCCATGATTTAAGAGCTCCCCTGCGCAGTATCGACGGCTTCAGTCTGGCTCTGTTGGAAGATTACGGAGAAAAACTGGACCAGGAAGGTAAACAAAATTTGACACGGGTTCGGGACGGCTGTAAAAGAATGTCGCAATTAATTGATGATATGTTGAATCTTTCCCGCTTAACCCGAGCGGAAATGAGACCGGAAAAAGTGAATCTGACTTCCTTAGCCCAGGAGATTATCTCCGAGCTTAAAAATATCGAACCGGATCGGAAAGTGGAAGTCGCAATTTCTGATAACCTATTTGCACACTGCGACTTACAACTCATTCGGGCGGTTCTAGAGAATCTTTTAAACAACGCCTGGAAATACACCTCCAAACATCCTAAAGCCAAAATAGAGTTAGGCTCTCTGAATCAAAATGGGAAGCCGGTCTTTTATGTCAAAGATGATGGGGCCGGTTTTGACATGAGATATGCGGACAAACTTTTCGGGGCGTTTCAACGCCTGCACCGAATGGATGAATTTGAAGGAAATGGAGTCGGCTTAGCCACGGTAAAACGGGTAATTCACAGGCATGGAGGGAAAGTCTGGGCCGAAGCAGAGCCCGAAAAAGGAGCAACTTTTTATTTCACATTGTAAAATATAAATTGAAGGAGGTAATATGAGTCAGAAATCAATTTTGTTGGTGGAAGACAATCCGGATGATGTGGCTCTAACCCTAAGAGCCCTCAAGCAAAATAATATCAGGAATGAAGTAGTAGTTGCCCGGGATGGTGCCGAAGCCCTGGATTATCTTTTCGGCAAAGGGACCTATGCCAATCGGGATATGACCGTTCATCCCCAGGTAATTTTATTGGATTTGAAGCTTCCCAAAGTAGATGGCCTGGAAGTGCTAAGGCAGATTCGCTCCAATCCCAAAACCAAACTGTTGCCGGTGGTGATTCTGACTTCCTCCAAGGAGGAACAGGATCTATTGAAAGGATATGAGACCGGTGCCAACAGCTACATTCGCAAACCGGTAAATTTTGAGCAGTTCGTAGAGGCGGTTCGCCATCTGGGACTATACTGGCTGGTTTTAAATGAAACACCGCAGTTATCCGGAACCATAAAATGAAGAAAGAAATAAAAATTTTAATTGTCGAAGATTCGCAGGATGATCTTCTCTTGATTTTAAGAGAATTCAAGCAGGCCGGTTATGAAGTCCTGCATGAGAGAGTATACACCACAGAGGCTCTGAAACAGGCCTTAACCAAAGATTGGGATATCATTCTGTCGGATTATCGCATGCCCAACTTAAACGGATTGGAGGCGCTGGAAATTGTCAAGCAAAGTGGAAAGGACACCCCATTTCTGATTGTCTCTGGCTCCATCGGGGAAGATGCTGCGGTGGAGATTTTGAAAAAAGGTGCCGCTGATTATATAATGAAGGATAGGATTGCCCGCCTGGTTCCGGAAGTGGAGCGAGAGTTAAAAGAGGCTGAAGCCAGACGGGAAAAAGTTCGCATGGAGCAAGCTTTAGTTGAATCTGAACTAAAATACCGGGAGCTGGTGGACGAGGTCAATGACGGGTATTACATCACCGACAAGGAAGGAATCATGACCTTTGTCAATTCAGCTTTAGCCAAAATATTGGGATACCGGCGTCCCGAGGAAGTGATAGGCAGAAATTTTATGGAGCTGCTTTCTCCGGACGTGGCCCAGGAAATAATAGCCTATTTCAGAAATATGATGGAAGGGAAAAAAGTAGACGAATTCAGCATGTCCAAAATAGTCCGTCCGGATGGAAAAGAAGTTTATCTGGAAGTCAAGCCGGTGCCGATTCATAAAGACAGCAAAATCGCCGGCTCCAAGGGAATCATCCGGGATATCACCGAGAGAAAACAACTGGAGCAGCAGCTGCGTCAGTCCCAGAAAATGGAGGCGGTGGGAAGATTGGCCGGAGGGATTGCGCATGACTTCAATAATTTGCTCACGGTTATCTTGGGATACAGTGAAATCTTAGCCACACGTATTCCCAAAGGTGATCCTTTGCATAAAGATGTAGACGAAGTAAGAAAATCAGCCATCCGGGCGGCCTCTTTGACCAAACAGCTTTTAGCTTTCAGCCTCAAACAGGTTCTCCAGCCCAAGAAAATAAATCTGAATAATGTGGTTACTGAAACAGAGAAGATGTTGAGACGCCTGATTGGTGAAAATATAGAGTTGGTTACGGTAACCGCTCCAATGTTAGGAGCTGTAATGGCTGACCCCGGACAAATCGAGCAGGTAATTATGAATTTAGTAGTTAATGGCCGAGACGCCATGGAGGAGGAAGGAAAGCTGACCATTGAAACCAGCAATGTGGTCTTAGATGAAAATTATGCCCGGCTCAATCCGGGTGCCAAAGCCGGTCATTACGCTATGCTGGCAGTCACAGATACCGGCTGTGGAATGGACGATGAGACCTTGTCGCATTTGTTCGAGCCGTTTTTCACCACCAAAGCCCCCGGCAAAGGGACCGGCCTTGGACTCTCTACGGTCTATGGAAT
>JBIOYE010000109.1:0-21151 GCA_044870015.1 Candidatus Zixiibacteriota bacterium | reverse complement strand
TCTGGTCCAAATGGTATCCCCGCTGGAAGAATATTTAACTGTCAGATAATCTTGATTGCCCCCTGAAAAACTCCTGCCGACCACATGTACATCATTATTCTTATCCAGGGCGATTGCCACAGGTGATTCCTCTCCTACGCCGGGTGAATCAAATTTCCTTAACCACAGGGTATCACCGTTGGAATTATACTTGATAGTGACAAAATCGAGTGCGCCGGCAATCTCATTTCCCTCACCAGTCACATATACATTGCCGCTGTTATCTATCGTGACCGCATTCGCGCGGTCATTCGAGTTGAAGGTTCCGTTATATCTCGTCACCCACAAAAGAGTGCCGCTGGGGGAATACTTGACTGTGGCGAAATCGAAAGAGGAACCACTTCCGACGCTCTGCCCGGTGATGTAGACATTCCCCGGGTCATCTACCACCATGGCATTGGGGAAATCAAAGCTATCGGCCGGTCCGTTGTAAGACCTGGTCCAGAGCGTGTCGCCAGCCGGGGAATATTTGACCGTAAGATAATCCTCCTTGCCGAAGACCCCGCTGGCTCCGGTCACATAGATATTCCCGACACCGTCGATTGCTATGGCTGCCGGGACGTCACTAGAATTGGCCGGCCCATTGAATCTTCTGGTCCAGATGGTATCTCCAGCGACAGAATATTTTATGATGGCATAATCATAATTGGTTCCGCTTCCAGCGCTCTGACCGGTTACGTAAATATACCCGCTGCCATCTATGGTCAAATCCCTGACAAAATCAATACTATTGGCTGGGCCATTGTAACTTTTCACCCAGGCCTCATACACCTGAGCAAAAATCGGAGCATAAGATAACAAAAAAATCACCAACAAAAAATATTGTCTGAATTTCATTTTTCCCTCCAGTGGGTTTAGAAATTCAAGATAGCTGAAATATTGGAAATGTCAAAATTTTCTACAAACAGCACTCCCCATTTTTCACCGGCTTGGGTCCGCCTTTATATATAAAATTTATCAAATATACCACATCCGATAACTGAATTTTCCCGTCCGCATTGGCATCCGCCCGACAAGCCGGAGGGGGCAGGGGTTGGAAACGGAAAAGGAAATTTATGGTAGCCACCACATCGGATAAAAGAACCTGATTATCATTGTTAGCATCCCCGGGTTTGGCAATACACGCTAAAGGAACATACTTAATGGTGACAAGATCATAATTTGATGTATCATCCCAGCTTCTGCCGGTAACATACACATTAGAACTGTCGTCGACTGCCAACGCGTAGGCAATGTCTCCCGCGTCGCCCGAACCGTTGTAACGAATAACCCACTCCATAGTTCCGTCGAAAGAATATTTAATTGTGGCGTAATCCTGATTTAAAGCTGGTGAAGGATCCAGGTCGCTGTAACCGGTGACATATATATTTCCGCTGTCATCCACTGCCACGGCATAGGCTTCATCATTTGCATTTCCCGGACCGTTGTAACGTCTGGTCCACAGAGTATCCCCGCTGGCAGAATATTTGATGGTCAGGTAATCTAAATTTACCTTGGCAACCGCTGTGTCGGAATCGCTGTAACCGGTAACATACACATTTCCTGAAGTATCCGCCGTTATAGCAAACGCCTCATCTCCCCCGTTCGCCGGTCCATTGTAGCGCCTCACCCATAATTCAGTGCCAGCTGAATCGTATTTTACAGTTGCATAATCATCTACTGAACTTCCCAACCCGACACTGAAGCCGGTAACATACACATTGCCGCTTTGGTCCACGGCTAAATCAAAGGCATCATCCACAAAATTCCCCGGGCCATTGTAGCGTCTGACCCAAGCTAAATCCCCATTGGAAGTGTATTTCAGCGTGGCGTAATCATGGTTTGTTCCCGTGCCAATGCTCAGTCCTGTAATATATACATTCCGAGCAGTATCTAACGCTATAGCATAGGCGTAATCGTAGCTATTTCCCGGTCCGTTATAGGGTCTAGTCCATAAAGTGTCGCCGATGGGGGAATATTTGATGGTTAAATAATCGGTGGTCCCGGTGCTTCCGACGCTGAACCCGGTAACATAGACATTGCCGCTGTCATCCACTGCTATGGCATAAGCCCGGTCACCTGCATTGGCGGGACCGTTGTAATGTCTGACCCACAACGTATCCCCCAGGGAATCGTATTTTATGGTGGTGTAACAAAAATTGGTTCCGCTCCCCAGGCTATAGCCGGCAACATACACATTACCGCTGTCATCCAAAGCCAGAGCCAGAGCGATATCCGTTCCGTTTCCGGGTCCGTTATATTTTCTGACCCACAGCGTATCTCCATTGGAGTTATACTTAATCGTGGTTATGTCCTCGGCTGAACCGGAAGTGGTGCTGTATCCGGTGACAAAAATATTTCTATTTTTATCTACGGCTAAATCATAGGCCTCATCATTACTATTACCGGAACCGTTGAATCTTTTCACCCAGGCCGAGTCCACTTGAGCCCAGAGAGGTAAATAACCAAACCCAAAGAGTAGAAGTAAAATGAATTTTCGGACTTTCAAATTAAACTCCAGCTTTACCGCCAGTTTAAGTAAAATCGCAAAAAAGGTCAAGGTCTATTTGAAAAAATGGGGGTCACATAAATGAACATGACCCCTCTACTTATATTATAATTATCGACCGCCAACCAGGAGCAAATTACTTCCGGAAGTATTGCAAATCGGATTAATTTTTACCCAAACCCGACAACTTTAATTATGCTTACAGCCTGGTGTCCCTACGGGATACCCGATAGACTACTGCCATAGTCTATGCAGTAGACTAAGGCAAAGCCGTAGGGTGTAACCAAAAACTAATCTTTTTTCTTTTCGGATTTTGGGGAGGGAGAAGATTTCTCTTTTTCTTCTTTGGCTTTTTTCTTATAGCCGTCGCTGCGGTAATCCGTTTTATAAAACCCGCTCCCTTTGAAAAGCAAGCCGGCCCCGCCGGACAAAAGCCGCTCCACCTTACCTTCGCAGCGGGGGCAGGTTTTAAGGGGCGGCTCGGAAATCCCCTGGAACTCTTCGAATTTATGCTGGCAACTTGTGCACAGATATTCGTAAGTAGGCATCGCTTTTCTTAATTCTGATTATCCGGTTTTTCAAATTCCAAGGCACCCTCGGCCAGCTCTTTCAAAGCCATGCTGGTTACCCGCAGAACCCCGTTTTTGAGCGGGGCTTCTTCGAACAAATTCTGCTGCTCCTGCTGTTTTCGCAACTTCGCGTTCAATTTACGAGCCCGCTTGGACGTGATTATCACCACCTCGTAGCGGTTTAATTTCTGTTTGGCGATGTTGTCAATGGCTTCTAACATAGTCCCTCCTCTAAAATATATTATACGAAAACTTTCGGCTAATTGACAACTTCGAAATCCGCATCCACCGGTCCGCCTTTGGATTCGGTTTTTTCGTTATCGGAGTCGGTTGTAGAGGACCCGGATTGACCTGATCCAGCCTGAGAGGTCTTCTGGTACATCTGGCTGGCGGCCTGATGCCAAATCTGGGTCAGGGCGTCAGAAGCAGACTGGATTTCAGCCGTATTATTGCCTTTAAGAGCTGTTTTGACTCTGCCGACAGCCGCTTCCACTTTATTTCTAATTTCCGAGTCCAGTTTATCACCCCATTCTTTCAGATTCTTCACGGTTTGCCAGACCAACTGGTCGGCTTTATTTCTGGTCTCGATCTCCTCTCTTTTCTTTCTGTCCTCGGCTTCATGCTCCTTGGCATCTCTGACCATTTTCTGGATTTCAGCTTCGGATAAACCGCTGGAGGATTCTATTCTGATATTCTGTTTTTTACCGGTGGCTTTGTCCATAGCCGAGACATTCAAAATACCGTTGGCATCGATGTCAAAGGTCACCTCTATTTGAGGCATACCTCTGGGGGCCGGAGGTATTCCGTCTAAATGGAATCTGCCTAAGGTCCGGTTATCTATAGCCATCGGCCTTTCACCTTGCAGAACGTGGATTTCCACCGAGGTCTGGTTATCTTCCGCGGTGGAAAAAATTTCACTTTTACGAGTTGGAATGGTAGTATTTCTCTCAATTAGTTTGGTGAAAACTCCGCCCAAGGTTTCAATTCCAAGTGAGAGCGGAGTAACATCCAGTAAGAGCAGGTTCTTGACTTCACCGGATAAAACTCCGGCTTGGATAGCGGCACCGACAGCCACCACTTCATCCGGATTAACACCTTTGTGAGGCTCTTTTTTGAATAAATTTTTGACCACTTCCTGAACCTTGAGCATGCGGGTCATTCCGCCTACTAGAACTATTTCATCAATGTCCTCAACCGAAAGCTTGGCATCTTTCAGGGCCTGTTTACAGGGTTCAATGGTTTTCTGAATCAGGTCATCCACTAATTGCTCCAACTTACTTCTGGTCAGAGTCAGATTCAGATGTTTGGGCCCGGAAGCGTCGGCTGTGATGAAAGGCAAGTTGATGGTGGTTTCCATAGTGGTAGAAAGTTCGCATTTGGCTTTTTCAGCCGCTTCTTTCAATCTCTGCATAGCCATAGGGTCTCGGGATAAATCGATTCCTTCCTGTTTTTTGAATTCACCGGCTATCCAATCCATGATTCTTTTGTCAAAATCATCCCCTCCCAAGTGGGTATCTCCATTGGTAGACCGGACTTCAAATACTCCGTCGCCGATTTCCAGAATGGAAATATCGAAAGTCCCTCCTCCTAAATCAAATACCGCAATCTGCTCATCTTTTTTCTTATCCAGACCGTAAGCCAAAGAAGCCGCGGTGGGTTCGTTGATGATTCTCAAAACTTCCAAGCCAGCAATTCGGCCGGCATCTTTGGTGGCTTGTCTCTGGGCATCGTTGAAATAAGCCGGAACCGTGATTACCGCCTGGGTCACTTTTTCACCTAAGTAATCCTCTGCGGTTTTTTTCATTTTCTGTAAAATGAAAGCAGAAATTTCCGGCGGCGAGAATTCTTTACCCTCAACCTTGACCCGGGCGTCTCCGTTAGAGCCGGCCACTACCTGATAAGGAACCATCTTTATTTCCTTATCCACTTCGTTAAACCGTCTCCCCATAAATCTCTTGATGGAGAATACCGTATTCTTGGGATTGGTAACCGCCTGTCTTTTGGCGATCTGGCCTACCAAGACCTCCCCGTTTTTGGTAAAAGCCACCACCGAGGGTGTGGTCCGGGAACCTTCCGTATTGGGAATAACCACCGGATTCCCTCCTTCCATGACTGCCACGCATGAATTGGTTGTTCCTAAGTCAATTCCTATAATTTTCCCCATTTTAAATCTCTCCTTTTCTGTTTATTTTTATTTTCATTAATTCTCGTTATTGAATTTTCTTAATCCCTGAACGCACCCACCGCGGAGAAACTCCCGGCAGGTGAGTGCCTTCAGGAAAATCAGCTACCTATTACTCCCCTCCATAGCAATCGGGATTTCTTCGGGTTTAGCCTGTTCCGCTTGGGAAAAGTAATCTCCAGAAGACCATCCTGGTATTGAGCTTTTATCTTGTCAGTCAAAACCCCGGTCGGCACCGAGAAGGAACGGACAAACGAGCCGTAGTCAAAAATAGTCAACAATAGTATTATTTTTGACTGTTGTTGACTATAACTCCTCTCCACTCGGTGGAAGTTGGTCTCATTCCTTTCCATCTCCATTCTCTTCTCACCTCGGATAGTCAGGATATTATCCTGCAAAGTTACTTTTACATCCTCTTTGGACATACCCGGAATCTCAACCGCTACCGTAACCTCGTCATCGGTCTCGCTGATATCCACTGGAGGTCCCCAGATTCCGCCATTCAGAGCCAAAAGAGCAGGACGACCCAGGAACTCCTCGAACAGCCAATCAATTTCCTGATCGACACTCATCAAACCCTTAAAAGGGTTCCATTTAGTTAAAGCCATAACAATTCCTCCTTTCATTGTCTTACTTCTTTTCTGCCAGCTATAACAGCAAGTGGTATGCCAAAAAATATATGAGTTGCAATATGCTGTTAATCAGCAAGTTATAACTATTTTCAAAATCTAATCTAACTCATAGATAAATTTATACTGTCATTATGGCAAATATGAGTAAATTAGGCAATGTTTTGTGATAACAATGACAGATATACTGTCTCTATGGCAGCTTAAGTGGTAAAAATTTGTGTAAGTTGTTGGATTGATTATACTTAGAGGATATGAAGCTTAATTGGAAATTAATGATTTGGGATTTAAGAAGATTTTTTGGGTTTTGGTCAAGTTTTTTTGGAACTGCTGCAGTTTCTGCTGAACTTCCGGGTCTGGCATTTGTCTTAGGGCTTTAACGATAGCTTTGATAATCTTTTTCCCTGAATCCCTGATAATCAGAGATTTTCCCCAGAGTTTTTCATTGTCTAAATTTTCCAGAAAAAACCTTTTGGCTTCTGCTCCGCCGATACTTTTTATGGCATAAATAGCTGCTAAGGCGACCTTGTTATCTTTCTGATAAAGAGATTTAAGCAGTGGAATTTGTGCGGGTGTCCCGATTAGACCCAATCCCAATATGGCAGTTTTCTTTACCGACCCGGACTTATCATTTCCCAAAACGGTCAAAAGCTCAATGGCTTTTTCACCCCCGATTTTCTCTAAAGTTTTGGCGATTTCTCTTCTGACTTTGGGGTCTGAATCGGTCAGTTTTTGCTCCAGAATCCCCCAGGAGTTGAAACAGTGGATTCTTCCCCACAGATGCAGAATGTTTCTGATTTTATACCAGCTGGACGTATTCAGAGTCATCCCGTCTGAATTTCTCCTCCAGTTTTTCTCATCTGAAAACATGCGGGCAAAGACTCTTTCGGAGACATCACCTATTTCTGTTAAAACTGATAATGAGACCTGACGCAAATTGCGGTCTGGATGAGTAAATAGCTGGGTCAAGTTCTCCGCCACTTCCGGGGTACCGATCAATTTCAATATTTTTTTGAAAACCCATCTTTGTGGGGGAGATTTTTTTAAGTCTTCAATAATCTGGCTCAGGTTTCTGCTTTGATTCAGGAAATTTCTGATTTCCGGAGTTTTCCCCTCTAACTTTTCGGCCAGCCCGGCTAAGTTTGAATAGTCCCGGGTTGTTAATGATTTCTGAGCCCAGAAGAAAAGCAGTCTGGACACCTCCGGCACCTCGGCTCTGGGAGTCAAAAGCTCCCTTAGATGCTGGCTTACTTCCTGGTCCGGAATCCGGCTTAACACTTCCAGCAAACTTTGCAACACCGCCAAGCTGTTCTGCCTGAAGGTACTGGCGCTTGAAATCAGACTGCTCACCAGAGCCAGATTCAAACTCTGTAATTTTTCGGTCTGTTTCAATCTGATGAATCTGTCAAACAGTTCTGACCATTCTTGTAATTGAGATTCATCGGCCCGGGCGGTTTTTAACTTTTCCAGCATCTCCTCGGATTTTTCGTGGGCCTTCACTTTGATTTTGGAAGTTTCATCCAAGACCGATTCAAAAAGCTGGGGTGACAGGTTTAAGCTGAAAAAAAGTGTCTTGAGACGGCTAATCATCCTTTCCTTCTTACCCGGGTCCGGAAACATTTTCAACAGGATTTTGAAACCTCTTAAGTTTTGCTCTGTCACGCTTTTGACATTTTCTTCCACTTTTTTGGATAAACTGCCAAACAATATCTGTTCTTCTAAGCCGTTTATCACTTCCGGGATTACCTGAACATAGGCAGCCATACGGAAATCCGGTGAAATTTTTAAGGTTTGGTCAAAGCTGTTCCAGGCCATTTCAGCTATCAAGGCCGGATTTTTTGTCAGAACTTTTTTTATCACCTTTTCGGCCTGGTATTTGTCTCTGGTTTCATCGGATTCAGCTGTTATAAAGAACAGCTCCTCTTCTATGGAGGTATTGGCCACGATGGTATTGACTTTCTGCTCTTTTAAATATTTGGACAGGTCCAGATTGTTTTTATTGGGAGCGATTTTCTCCTGCAGCCGGTTCAAAAAGATGTACAGTTCCGAGATGGTAACCTGGGGCAAAATCACCAGGTTTTGAATATTGAAGACCGAGAAATCCGACACCAGAGCCCGGTTGGCGATGGAATCGGAAATCAAAATTCCGCAGGCCCAGATTTTCCGGCCTTCGATTTTTATTACAAATGAATTTTTTAAGTTGAAAAAGCTGGAGAGTAGATAAAAGGGCTTCTCCAAGGTCTTCTCAATGGCTGGATGATTTTTGGTGTAGAAGGAAAGTTTCTTTTCAGCCAGATAAAGCTCTCTTAAAATATTTTCGGATAACTCTTTCAGATTAATTTTCAGGTCTAAAATTGGCACTAATCCCCCCAACAGTAAATGTGACGATCATAAGAACCCAGATAAAACTTACCATTATAATAAGTCGGCGCAGCCTCAAACATACCTTGGGTGGCATATTTTAAAATTAAGGTTCCGGTATCTTTGTCTAAAACATAAAAAAAACCGTCCAGAGAGCCAAAAGCCACTTTGTTCCCCACTACTACAGGCGAGGAGTGAATTAAGCTCTGGCAGGTGAAACTCCACACTTTTTCGCCGGTGGCTTTGGATAAGGCATACAGATTATGGTCATTGGAGCCGATGAAAATTAAGCTTTCGCTTAAAGCCGGTGAGGAATAAATTTGCGCAGCAGTCTTAAAACTCCAAACTTTTTTACCCTCTTTTTTGTCCAGGGCGTAAACCGAACCATCGGCCGAGCCGAAATAAAGATTTTCATCATCCACAGCGGCAGTGGAGTAAATACCTCCGGCGGTTTTGAATTTCCAGAGCAACTCCCCTTTATTTTGTGATATACAGTACATATGGTTGTCTAAGGAGCCGAGCCAGAGCAGGTTTGAATCCAGGGCGGCTGAAGCTTTTATGGCATCCTGGGTTTTGAACTGCCAGATTTCCTTTCCGGTTTTAAACTGCAGGGCTCTGATACTGCCGTCCCCTGCACCTACATAAACTATTTCCTTATGTATTATCGGTGAAGATGAAATATCTTTTAATTTTTTCTCCCATATTATCTTGAAGTTTTTCAGATTTAAGGCATAAAAGCTGTCTCCCCCTCTTTGAGTGCCGAAGAAAAGCAGGCTGTCTTTTAAAACCGGAGTCCCGCCGATGCTTCCGGAAAAAGATAAGATTCTTAGCTTTTGCCCGGTTTGGGGGTCTAAAAAATACATTTTCTTGTCCAGTCCTCCGACAACCACGATCCGGTCGGTCACCAGGCAGGTTGTGATTATTCCTCCTCCGGATTTGAATTTCCACAATAAATCCAGATGCGAGTTAACGGTCCCTTCTGCTGTTCCGCTGTTCCTGATATCCCCTCTATACATCCGCCAGCCGTTATTGGAAAAATCTTTTACAAAAAAGTTGTTGGAACAACTTAAGGCAAAAACTGCCAGGGCCAACTGGAGCCCAAGGGCTAATTTGAGTAGTTTTATGTTTTTCAATTTGGATTTGGGTAATGTCAAAAGTTCCAGCCGAAGAAAAAATCGAAGACCACTCCCGGATAAAATCTTTTGAAATCTGTGGTTTTAGCCCAATCAAAACGCAAGACGGTTACATACCCCAGATTCACTCTGGCCCCCCAGCCCAGACTGCCGTAAAGGTTGCCGAACTCATCCTCCCAGGCCTTGCCGGTGTCAAAAAATAGAGCCCCCCGGATGGACTTGAATCCGAACTTCCCCCAGGGGAAACCGATATATAAATCATCAATCAGAGGGAAACGGTATTCTAGATTGGTTAACATTAAATTCTTTCCATAGAAAGCTCTGCGGTCAAAACCTCGTAAACTCCAGCTTCCGCCCAGGTAAAACCTCTGTGGCTCCAACCCGCGGGAAGTGTATCCCAGAACCCGGGTCGCCAGACTGGAGTTTTTGGAGATCCGAAAATATTTTCTTACATCCAATAAGAAGATACTGTTGTTCAGGCGGGAGTTATTGATATCATAAGTCAGACCCAAAGACAGGTTATAACGGGTCCCTTCAATGGGACCGACTATTTCCCACAGGGAGTTATCCCGGACTAAAGAAATCGCTCCGCTGGTCAAGAAACTCTGCCTTTTGCGGCCGAAGAGCAGAAGATTTCGGTCCGATTCCCTCAAAAGCAAACTGGTTTCGACCCGGTCGAATTTGGAAAAAGGGTAGCTGGCAAAAAAGATTCCACCGTATTGTCTTTCGTTATACAGCCCGTTAAAATCATCAAAAAACTCATCGTAAAAATGAAATAAGCCGTAGCCGTAATTAAAGCGGTTGGTCTTATTTAAGTAAGTAACTCCCACATTCATGGCCGAGAAAAAATCTTTGCGATTAGTGGCGTTATTGCCTATTAGAAAAATGTAATGATGATTCCCCAGCATATCCGATAAAGCCGCCTGAACGCCGCCTACCGTGCCGAAGTAGGCGTCATACCCTATGGCAGACTGGGCGATGTCAAAAGAAAGATTGCTTTTATATTTGACCGTGCCTCGATTCAATTCCCCGGTCAGCTTCTCCGGATTCCAGCTCAAACCGGTGGGAGTTGTGGAGCTGTCAGAGGTATTGTGCGAGACCATATAGCTGTCCGACTTTAAGAGAGAATCCGACAGGTTCAGCTTGAAAAGCTGGAACGAATAATCCTTAAACCCGGAGAAGACCAGATTCTTTCCGTCCGGAGTGAAGTGTGGCTCAAAGGCCCCGCTGATAAGCTGGGTTATGGGCTTCAAACCCAATGAATCATTATAAAAATAAAGATTATAGCTCCCTTGCCGGTCCGAGCTGAAAACGATGGTTTGTCCATCCGGGGACCAGCTGGGGTGAAGATCATTCTGTCTGCCAGCGGTAAGAGGAGTAAGGGAAGGCTGGTTTAAATCATAAACGAATAAGTTTAAATACCCTTCCCGGCCGAATTCGCCTCGGTCTGAGCTGAAGACTATTTTAGAGCCGTCCGGTGACCAGCTGGGATAATGGTCTTCGTAAATATCGTTGGTCATACGGACTAGAATCTTATTTTCCAAATCATAATAATACAAATCCTTGAACCCTTTTTTGGTCACTCCGGAAAAAGCGATTTTTTTGTTATCGAAAGACCAGCTGGGGGAAGAGAGGGAGACCAAAGAATCAAAGCTGAGCTTCTGGATTACTTTGAAGGTGTGGGTGTCATAAATATAGAGCACATCTTTTTCATTGCTTTTGGAGACAAAGGCAATTTTGCCGGAAGGTGAGCCGGAGATTTTGCTTTTGTAGAAATGCAAGGATTCAAAGGCCTGGGATTTATCCCCTTTGATCAGGGTTTTATGTTTGCGGTTTTTCCCCTCCCAGGGTAAAAGACAGATGCTGGAGTATCCCCAGCGGCTGGACTGGAAGGCAATCCAGGGACCGTCTTTCTTGGAAATAAGAACCGGTGAAAGATTGGAACCCTCAAAGGTTATCTGGGTGGCTACTTCGTTGAGAGTTTTCTGGTCCACTACTTTGGGGAAATATTTTTTCTTCAGATAAAACTGCCACTCTTCATCCAGCTTTTCTAAGGATTTCTGATAGGTCAAACCTATAATCTCGTCAAAGCTTTCCCCTTTCCAGTAATTTTCAAAAAGCAGGCTTAATTTTTCTTCTCCGTAAACCTCCGCTAAAAACCGCAGGAAAGATTCCCCT
This sequence comes from Candidatus Zixiibacteriota bacterium, assembly GCA_044870015.1. GTDB lineage: Bacteria > Zixibacteria > MSB-5A5 > DSPP01 > RBG-1 > RBG-1. The sequence goes on along the minus strand of JBIOYE010000109.1, from coordinate 9,572 downwards.
TCTTTGTACATTAAGAAAGTGCCGTAAATGGCATATATGTTTTCGATGGCAACCAGGTTACCGGATATAACCATATCTTTGATTATCATATCCGAATGAGAATCCCAATGGCGTGACCACAGCTCGGCTATTCCTTCTGTGAACCATAAAGGGGGCTCGCTATAGGTTAATCGACGGTGAGCTTTCATAACCGTATTGAGTTTGGCGATGGTGAAAACGTGAACCAATTCGTGCCGGAGCACCTCCGCGAAAGCGGAGTAGGAGCCGTCGAAGGGGATCACCATTCTGCCTTTGAAAAATTCGGTGAATCCGGCTACGTTTTCCGGCAGAAGGTTGGGGATGACATTGGTCTGTTCAAAATAATTGGGGGAGCTGTAGATGATTAAGGGTACCGGAGTAAAAATATAATGATTGAATTTATTTTCCAGAAATTCGAAGCTTTCTTCCGCCAGCTTCCCGGCCATCTCGGCTAACTCTTTCTCTTCGCTGTAAAAATAGATGTTAAAATGAGGAGTATTCAAGACCTGCCAGTCAAAATGGGTGTACTGGACCTTATTTTTTCCGAAATAAAATTGGGGAAAACCTGTGGAATTAAATAATAACAGAAACGAGGATAAAATTAATAGCTTAAATTTCATTTTTAAACTCCCGCTCCAACTGATATACGCTCATTAAACTTGATTTCACTGGTATCAAGCTGGGTGCACTCTCTTAAATATAGCACAAAATGCTTAAGCCGACAAGGGTGCTGAAGATCGGTAACGGCTCAAAAAATTCTGGATTTCTGCCTCTAAGTGATTCACTCCAAAAATCCCTTTAATTCCTTTTTTATGTTCTTCCAAAAATCTTTCTAAGGTTTTAATGATGGAGGGGGTTATTTTCTTGGTCAAGCCATTTAAGGCTGCAATTCTCACCTGGTCAGCTATCTTACTCGGTATTCCCCAGTTTCCCCTCTCTTTGCCCGTTACAATATCCAGCATGAAAACAATGGCTTTGTCCCCTCCTATTTTGGCTAAGGATTTGAGGACTTCTAAGCGATCCTCTTTCTTGAGAGCAAAATTATTTATCAAAGGATCAACCGCTTTCTGATTCTGCAGAATTCCCAGAGTCTCTATGGCAATTTTGCGGATGCTGGCATCCTGGTCCTCTAAATAATGCACAAGGTATCCGATTACAAAATCCGGTTTCTGTTTTTCCAAAGCTTTTATCACTTCTTGCTTCACCCGGGTGTCCGGGTCATCTTTCAATTTTATGATTAAGTTGACCGAGGAGATATCCACCAAATTAGCCAGGACAAATAATGCGTTCCTGATTTTATACCAGCTTTCATTGGTCAAAAACCGGGAATTGGGTTTGCGGACTAAATTTCTGCGTTCGGTTAATAATTTAGTTAAGACCGACAGAACCGGTTCTCCGATTTTAATCAGCATTCTCAAGGCATTCATTCGGACTAAGCGGTCATCGGTGGTAAAAATCTCCACCAATTTTTGAGCTACTCCTTCGGTTCCCAGGAGGAACAAAATATCTTCTATGATTTTGGTTTCCCTGGAAAAACTGGAAGCCAAGAGATGCACCACCAGCTGGTCGGCTATAGCATAACTTCCTATTTCTTTGATAATATTTAAAATCTCTTTCTCTTTTTCCTTAGGGAAAGAGGGCTGATTCTGGTAATCCCACTTCAGGCAGGTGAGGATATCCTTGGCTTCGGTGTAGTTTTGATTTTTGATTAGAACCGGGAAGACCAGTTTTAATAGCTTGGCTATCTCCACCAGCAGGAGGGAAGAGATATCGGAAGTTTTTACTTTGTCGTGTAATTTGTTTTTGATAATTCGAAATAGCTCCTCATTTTTATCGTTGATGGAATAATTTACTACTACCGCCAGAGCCAGAGAAGCCGGCGAACGGACATTTTCTAAACTGGATTCTAAGTCCGTGAACAGTCTTTCCACAATATGGACCAAGAGCTTGGGGTCTTTTAATTTTTGAATATGTTCCGGCAAAGTTCGCAATTCTTCCAGAGTGACCAGCCCCAGACTGATGTTATTTATAACCTGCATCACTTCGGTTATATCCTTATTCATGGAGGACCAGCGCTCCCCCACTATCTCCTGAAAGTATTTGTCGTTGACCATCTTGAAGCGTTCCAAAAGCTTTTGTAAATGGGGAAGAAAGACCTTTTTATTTTCCTGCCCCAGTATATTTTTTAATAGTTTTAAAGCCTCCCTATTCTCCGGGTTTTGTCGATTTGGGTCTTTTTCCAAATTCTTCTGCAGATTTTGGGCTATTAATTGAATCAATTGCTCGTCGGTAAATTTTTGTAATTGTTCCTTGGCTGATTTCACCAGAAAACCGGCATCTACCGGCACTCCAAATTTTTCCTTTATTTTTTGCTCTTGAAAAGAGACATCAAAGAGTAAATCTTTTAAAACCTGGGGATTATTTTTCAAAGCCAGGGCGATTTCCTCTTTGATCTCAATGTTAGTAGCCGCATCTCCGGAGATCACCTTCTCTTCTTCCCCTACTAACTCATAGTGTAGTTGATTGACTTTGATGGAATCTGCTCCCTGTTCTGACAGATAGCCGGGTAAATTGGGAGGCGGAGCTTTGGGGTCCAGGCCCACAAAAAATCTTAAAAAAACTCCCAGCTGGGTCTGGTTTAATTCAGAAGTGAAGTTCAGAGATTTGACATTACATTTATTCAAGGTCTGGCTCAAAACCGAGCCGCTTAAGGATTCTTCGACGGTTACCCCATTTATCACTAATTTATTTTCCAGTAAACTGAGGATGGCCTGCCCTTCATTGTCTATAATTTTCCGCAGAACCTCAAAGGGCCGGTTAACCGCCTGTTGGGAGGAGGGGTGCTCCGGCGGATACATGGAAAGCCGCTTGATAGCGGCGTTCAGAAATTTTATGAAACTGGAATAAAGCTCTTCAGTTTTTACCGGCATATTTCTTCCTTTTGACCCAAAAAGTCATATATATAAATCGACTGAAATGTGCGTTTATATAATATGAATCGCGATAGATTTTGTATTAATCCCAATTAAAAAACCCTTAAAACTCAAGGACTTAGAGGGTAGTCTGGAATGAATTTGAGATTTTTGAAAGTTTGGGTAATTTTAACGGCACTCGGAAAGTCAGAAAATCAAAGATTCAGTTGCATTTCTTTGCATATAAGCTACTTATTTTTGTTGGTCACTTTGACCAAAATTATACTCACTTCATACAGAAAATAGAGAGGCACGGCTAACATCAGTTGAGAAAAAACATCCGGGCTGGGAGTTAAAGCCGCTGCTAAAATTAATATTATTACTATGGCGTATTTTCTCCCTTTGCTCAGGGTTTTGTGGGTTATAATCCCTGCTTTGCCTAAGAAATATGACACAATCGGGAGTTGAAACACCAAACCGAAAGCCAGAATCATCCAGGATACAAAGGAGACATAATCTTTGACGGAGAGCCAGGGTTTTAATTTATCGGTTTGAAAGGAGAGCAAAAATTTTATCCCGACCGGAAGCACTAAATAGAAGCAGAATATCGCTCCTCCGATGAAGAAGAAAGTGGCAAAAATTACGGCCGGGATAACCATCTTAACCTCTTTGTCCATTAAACCCGGCACCACAAACTGCCACAGCTGATAAAAAACTACCGGAAAACTCAAAATCAATCCGGCGATTAAAGAGATTTTGATGCGGACCGCAAAAGCTTCCGTGGGAGCCGTGAAATAGATATTATCAACGCTCTTGGTCAAAAAATCTAAAATCTTATCGGAAAAAACATAAGCTATTATCGAGAAGAGCAGAATTGAAATCAGTGATTTTATGATTCTCCATCTTAACTCTTCCAGATGGGCCAAAAAAGGCATCTCTTTGAGGTTTTTGGACATGATCTTATTAAGTAAGGTTTTCTAGAATAATTGTCAACGAAAATAGAAAACAGCCGGACGGCTGTATTCTCCTGTAGAGTTAGTGCGAATTGTTTAGCTAGATGTAATTTGCAATTAAATTACGCTCTTGAAAATTATTGACCCAGCAGACCCTTCAACTCATCAAAAAATTCATTTTTATCTTTAAATTTTCGATAAACCGAGGCGAAGCGGACGTAAGCCACTTCATCTACTTCTTTTAATTTTTTCATCACCAGCTCCCCGATTTCCTGGCTGGTTATCTCTTTTTTTGAAAGAGCCAATAACTCTTCCTCAATTTCATCTACCAGTGACTCTAATTTTTTTTCACTGACCGATCTTTTGTTGCAAGCCAGAACCATCCCTCTCAATAATTTTTGGCGGTCAAACGGCTCTCGGCGACCGTCATTTTTGACCACGGTTAAAGAGACAGTTTCGATAAATTCATAGGTGGTGAATCTTTTTCCGCATTTTAAGCATTCCCTTCTTCGCCGAACGGCTCTACCATCTTGAGCCGTGCGGGAATCCACCACTTTATCTTCTTCGTGACTGCAAAAAGGACATTTCATATTTCTATTTCTACTCTTTCTCCTATTTTAGCTTTTAACTTTCCCACAGCACCTCCCTGATTGACACCGATTTCCAGAAATCCGGCCGAACCCCAGTATGCCAAAATTTTTCCTTCAGGGGCATTGCTAAAAGTCTGACTGATGCTCAATATTTTTTTGCCTTTAATTTTAACAGTTCCGAAACGCTTTTTAACATTTTCCGGTTGTATATTAGTAATCAAATTTCCAAAATTGTCAACCTGAATTATCTCGCCAATCAGTTTATTCTTCTTAAATTGGACCGAAGGAATCTTTAACTTAGCAATTTTGTTGATAGATTTGCCAAATTCATCTATTTTGACACCTAAAGATAAATAAGCCGCTGCCGGTGCAAAAATATCTCTGGCGTGAAAGGTTGAGCTGACCGGATTCAAGAAAAATTTTGTATTTGTCAGGTGAATTTTTCTTTTAATAGATTCCTCCATCCAGGAAAAGATTCCATTATCAGGACCTATAAAGAAATATTTATCTGTCTGAATCAAAATCGGTTTCCTTTTGCCTCCGACGCCCGGGTCAACCACTGCCAGATGAATTGTTCCGGCCGGAAAATAGTTGTAAAAATTTTTCAGAGTGAAAGCCGCCGAAACTAAATTGAATGGTTGAAGCTGGTGGGTTATGTCGACTATTTTAACTTCGGGATTGATGCTTAAAATTACACCTTTGACAACTCCGACGGAATAGTCTTTATCTCCGAAATCCGTCGTGAGCGTTATTATTTTGGCCAAAATTATAGGTCCAGAAGTTTCAAGCCGATTTCATCGTCCAATTTTCTTTCAATTGTTTTGTTAAAAGTGTAGATGAAAAATTCTCCGGTGGCATATATTTTGGCTGAAAAAAGGTGTCCGGCAAATGCTTTGCAGTCCTTGTCGGAGATGGTGATATGAGCGTGCAGAAATGTTTTTCCATCGACTTCAGCAAAGTTACCGGTCAGGTTCCCGATTTCATAATCCTCGTTGAACATCTGGCTGTGATACTCTTTTGTTTCCAATTCATAGTAACCCAATTTGACTTCTGTAACCGCCCCTAATCCCACCACAAACCCGGATAAAATATTTTCCCTTTCTGCAATTTCAACCAGACTGGACATTACCTCTTCCCCTCTGTGAAGCCGCACCACGTAGCCCAGATTAGTTTTTTTATATTTCATCTTTTGGTCTCTTTTTCCATCCAATTAAAATAATTTTTGAATCCCTCTGCGATTGAGAGCATGACAATTTCAGGTGTTTCGTAGCTGTGCAATTTCAAGACTCTGCTTTTCAATTGCTCAAACAAAATGAACTCAGTCTTAATCAGAAGTAAAGTCTCTTTCTCTTTATAAAATTTCTTCCGCCAGTTAAAATAAGATTTTATTTGAGGAATGATATTCACACAGGCGGCCAATTTCTCTTTCACTAAAGTCTGAGCAATTTTATCGCCTTCTTTTTCCGAACCAACCGTTACCAGAACCAAACCGAATTTGCTCATCTCCTGATTTTTCTTTTCAGAATCTGCTCCACTTCATCCACTTTCTCTTTAATTCTATTATTGACATCTTGGCGGTCATCAATTCTAATAGTGGCAAAAACCCGCCTGTGATTTTTTCGCAAAAGATTGTGACATTCTTTCAAAACTGCGAAAATTTTATCCCATTCCCCTTCTATCAAAGTCCCCATTGAGGTGGTCTGATATGAAAGCCCGGATTTGTCGATTTTGTCAACTACCTGTGAGACTGGCTCGGACATGGACTCTTTTCCCATTGGTATGACTGAATATTCCACTAACATAACCCCTCCTGGTTTATGGTGTAATATCTTTAGACTGAAACTTCCACTTCTTCCAAAATCTTTTCAGCGTACAAAGGAAACTTCTGGCAGAGGTCTTTGACCTCTTCTCCTACTTCCTGGTAAATTTTTTCATTGCCCAAATTAGAAATTACCCGGTGAATGAATTCGGCGATAATTTTCATCTCTTTTTCTTTCATTCCCCGAGTGGTGACCGCCGGAGTGCCGATTCTGATACCGGAGGTGATAAAAGGTGTCTGGGGGTCGAAGGGTACTGTATTTTTGTTGACCGTCATACCGGCTTTTTCCAAAGCTTTTGCTATTTCTTTACCGGTCAATTTCTTTTCAATAAAAGAAAGCAACATCAGGTGGGTGTCAGTTCCTCCTGATACAACGTGGTAACCGTAATTCTTCAAAGTATCCGCCATAGTCTTAGCATTTTTCACAATCTGTTTCTGATATTCTTTGAACTCCGGTTTGAGTGCTTCTTTAAAAGCCACAGCTTTGGCGGCGATCACATGCATCAAAGGACCCCCCTGAATCCCGGGCATAACCACTTTATCCAATTCTTTGGCGAACTTCTCCTTGCACATTATCATTCCGCCCCGAGGACCTCTCAAAGTTTTGTGAGTGGTGGTGGTGACAAAATCAGCATAGAGAATCGGTGATTGATGCAGACCGGCAATGATTAGACCAGCTATATGGGCAATATCGGCCATAAAATAAGCCCCGACTTGGTCGGCAATTTCTCTGAATTTTCTGAAATCCAGTTCTCTGGGATAAGCCGAAGCTCCGGCAATAATCATTTTGGGCTTATGCTCTTGGGCTATTTTTAAAAGTTCATCGTAGTCGATAGTCTCAGTCTCTTTGCTTACACCGTAGGGCACCACCTTGAAGAATCTGCCGGAGAAATTGACCGGATGACCGTGGGTTAGATGTCCACCGTGGGAAAGATTAAGACCTAAAATTGTGTCTCCCGGATTTAAAACTGAAAAATATACTCCCATATTGGCCTGGGAGCCGGAGTGGGGCTGGACATTGACATGCTCACAGCCAAAGAGCAACTTGGCTCTATCACGGGCTAAATTTTCCACCACGTCCACGAATTCACAACCGCCGTAATATCTTTTCCCCGGATACCCTTCCGCATATTTATTGGTCATCACCGAACCCATGGCTTCCATTACTGCATAGGAGACAAAATTTTCCGAGGCGATAAGCTCTAATTTGTAAGCCTGCCTTTTGGTTTCGTTCAAGATGGCGTTGTAAACTTCCGGGTCGAATTTTTTCAGATAACTCATATTTTGCCTAAGCCGATTCCTGCCCTAAAGACTCTAATTTTTTGATATTAATCTCCGTAATAGCGCTCTGAAATTTAGCCCCGGCTTTCTCGAAAAGTTCCAAAGCCCGCTGGTAATAAGAAAGCGCCTTTTGCTTGTCCCCGTTACTTTGAAAAATAAGTCCCAGATTATTCAAATTATTAGCCGTCCCCAAAGAATCATTTATAGCAGTATAAATATCCAATCCCTTCTGGTAATTTTCAACCGCCTGCTCAATTTCCCCTTTATCTTTATACACAGTCCCTAAATTGCTCAAAATAGTGGCTCGGTCCGAATCATCCCCGATTTTCTGGGCTAAACCGTAAGCTTCCTGATACGTATCTACGGCTTCATTGAATTTCCCCTGGGAATAATAACTATTCCCGATTGAAATCAGAAACGCTATACGCTGTTTTTCATCCGTTTCTGTGGCCAAGCAGCGAACAAAAGAATCAATAGACTCCGCATAGCGGCCGTCTCTGAGACAGGCATAGGCCTTAATTAGCAATTCTTTCTTTTCCTTTGAATCCGGCGTCTCTACGCTCGGAAATGTCAGGCCCTGGTGATTCTCAATCTGTTTTCGCATGGCTTCTTCGATTACCTGATGTAGTTTTGCTTCTTCAGATTTTTTTCCCTGACGTTTGATGACAAATTCATAGATATACAACACCCCGGCCACAAATCCGACCACGGTTATGACTATGGGGACAATTTGCATCTTTTACCTACTTATTCCTTTTTTCAATATCATTTATCTTCCCCACCCTTCTTTCATGCCGGCCGCCTTCAAAATCGGTAGCCAGCCAGGTATCGATAATTTTGTAAACTTCCTCCTCTTTGGTAAATTCCCCGGACAGAGACAAAACATTGGCGTCATTGTGCGAGCGGGCCAGTTTAGCCATTTCCGGAGTGAAACAGACCGCCGCTCTCACATTTTTGTATTTATTAGCCGCAATCGACATCCCGATTCCGGATTTACAGACCAGAACCCCGAAGTCGACTTTTTTTTCTGAAACTTTTTCAGCCACCTTAAAAGCGTAATCCGGATAATCCACCGATTCTTTGGATGAGGTGCCCACATCCTCAACCTCAATCCCTTTTTGCTTCAAATAATTTTTTACCTTCTCCTTCAACTCAAATCCGGCGTGGTCTGCCCCAACGACAACTTTCATCTCACCTCACTTAACATAAGTCAGCCATTTATATTTATCCTCAATTTCACCCCTTACCAGTTTGTAATAATTATCCCGAATCTTGGAGGTGATAGGACCCGGTTCCCCGCAGCCGATTTTCACCTTATCGACGGAGGTTACCGGAGAAATCTCTGCCGCGGTTCCGGTGAAGAAAACCTCGTTGGCGATGTACAGCGCTTCTCGGGGGATATTTTCTTCAATCACTTTATAACCCATCTCCACCGCCTTGGTGATTACGGTATTGCGGGTAACTCCGGGTAAGATGGAAGCTCCGTACGGCGGAGTAATCAGAGCTGAATCCCGCACAATGAAAATATTCTCTCCGGACCCTTCCGAAACATGCCCATTTATATCCAAGGCAATCCCTTCGCCGTACCCATGCTCTCGGGCTTCAAGTTTAATCAGTTGGGAGTTCATATAATTAGAAGCGCACTTGGCCATGGAGGGAAGTGTATTGGGTGCCAGACGGCTCCAGGTGGATACACAGGCGCTGTGATTCTCCAGATATTTCCCCCATTTGTAAACCGCAATGGCTATTTCAATCGGACATCCGGTCGGGTCCACTCCCAAATGATGATAACCGCGATAAACCAGAGGCCGGATGTAACATTCTTCCATTTTGTTGAGCTTAATCAGTTCCAATATGGCTTTTTTCAATTCATCCAAGCCGTAAGGTATTTCCATGCGGTAGATTTTGCAGGAGTCATACAATCTTTTCAGATGGTCATCCAGGCGGAAAATAGCCGGACCCTTCTGGGTTTTATAGCAGCGAATCCCCTCAAACAGGG
>JBIOYE010000108.1:0-16352 GCA_044870015.1 Candidatus Zixiibacteriota bacterium | reverse complement strand
CCACAAAAGGTAGGAAGGCATCCTGCTGGGCTTTGTTGAATCTGTGAATTTCATCAATAAAAAGAATAGTTTTCTTATTATAAAAATCTTTTTGTTTGGCGGCTTCCAGAATTACCTCTTTGACTTCTTTGATGCTGGAGGTGACCGCCGAAAAAGAAATGAAATAAGCTTGTGTAGTTTTAGCCAAAAGCCGGGCTAAGGTAGTTTTTCCACAGCCGGGAGGACCCCAGAAAATCAGAGAAGAGATTTTATCCTCTAAAATCGCTTTCTTTAAAATCGACCCCTCTCCTAAAATATGTGTCTGCCCCACAAAATCATCCAGAACTTCCGGGCGCAGGCGGTCAGCCAGAGGAGTTAAGGCATTTTTTTTCAGCGGAGCTTTGCCAAATAAATCCATAGAATAAAGGGTTTTCTCCGGTAATCATAACCTATTTTATTCTAGAGTCAACCACTAAATCCTCACTTGCAGTCATCTGTAGGCAGCAATGAGTAAAGCAAAAACCCGGTCGGACAAAAAAAATACCCCCAGCCAGAGATGGCCGGGGGTATTCCTAAGTCACACGTCACTTACTTCAGCATCACCATTTTCTTGGCTTCGATAAATTTATCAGTTTGAAGTCGATAGAAATAAATTCCGCTGGCTACGCTGTTACCATTCTGGTTAGTTCCATCCCAGACCACCTTCTTAAATCCGGCTGAAAGTTTCTCATCCACCAAAGTCTTAACCTTCTGACCCAGGATATTGTATATATCCAGCTTGACCCTGGAGCTTTGCGGTAAATCGAACTTTATAACCGTGGAAGCGTTGAAAGGATTGGGATAGTTCTGACCCAGCTCGAATTTCTTGGGCAGACCGGCATTGGCACTCGGAATATCCTTGACATCGGTCACAATCCGGTTAATCAATCTGGCCAGACTGTCAATCGAAATCTGGGTAGTATCCACCCCGAACAGGGCAAACTGCTCGGTCCGGCTAGCGCTGGCCGGCAAATCAAAAGGCAGACCGGTCAGAAGCGAAGACCAGTCGTCAGTTGTCCCATCACCGGTATCAACCAAGTTTTCCGTCATCAAAGTCCACAGTTCACCATGGTCAAAGCCAGCATTCGGATAGACATAGGTCGCATTATTCACCAGCTTAAATCCCGAAACGGCTGTATTGGTGGGAAGATGCATAATTCCAAATAGCAGCACAGGATTGGAGGCCTCGTACTGCCAGTAGGCATGATTGATAGTATCGGCACCACCCAAGTTGTTAAGATAACTGGGAGTCACGTCCCAGTCCAAAGTCACGGCCGCCCTTAACCCCATGATGGGGCTGCCGGTGGTGTTGGTAATATCAAATTTATAGATGATGAAATTGGCTTTAGAGGTATCCGAGTAAACCTTGGTAGTCTGAACCACCCTTAATCCCAGGCCTATGTTGTCCAGAAAGGCGGTGGTAGTGAGGGTACTGTCTGCGTTACTGACCACATTTATGGTATCGTCAGCCACGGTGGCAGTTTTGTCGTCAGGACTGCCGTAGTCCAAAACCAAGGCCAGGGAGTCATTTCCGATAATAAAACTGCCGTCAAACAGCTGGTTGTTCCCCTGGAAATAGAAGTTGTTATCATCTGCAAATCCGGAAGCATCGGTAAAAGCCAATGCGCCGTAATTGGTGATAAGCTTATCAAAATAAGGGGAAGAAGTGAGAGCCTCGACATAAGGGAAACCCACCAAAAGTCTCACCAAAGGTGAATAGATATCAACATCACCCGGGTAAGGGGTGGGGTCCGGCTCATTAGTCGGAGTAATAACTACATATCCGTCTTTATAGCCTCTGGTTAAACCGGTCCCGTCAGCAGTAACGGTTAAATTGATAATCCCACCAGAAGCCACCGGACTTAGAGTATTACTGGATACAGTCAACCAATCCAGGGCATTACTTCTGGCGAAGGTTTTTTTCTTGCCGGCCAGTAAATCGGTACGGCTGAACAGAACCGGGTCGTCTCCAGCCAAGTATTTTAGATTTTCACGGTCATAGAATCTCTTAGACGAAGTCACCGTCAATTCATCCGCCAATTTTTCAGCCCGTTTTTGTCTTAAAGGATTGACCGAAGAAACATAAGCCGAAAATCCGGTAGAAGTTCCGCTTATCAAGGTATCAATGACAGTGTCCCGAACCGAAAAAATCAAAGGTGCATTTCCGGCATTCATATACACATCCAGGGTAACCGTGTCGGCACCGCTACCAACTGTGATAATGTTCATATCTATTTGTCTGGCTAAAACCTCGGTTCTGGGTCTGGGAAGAGTCGAATGTTTAAAACCGAACACATTTCCGAATTCCTCCGCCACTACCACTAAAGTTTCTGAACCCGCAATAGCCGGAGCGGATAAAATCGGGGTGGAGAACTGTTTGGTCCAGAAAACCCCACCGCTGTCAGCATCAAAAACATATAATATCCCGAGGTCGTCTCCTACAAAAGCTCGACCATTTGAAGCCACAGCTATAGCCGTTTCCACCAAACCATCGGTAAAAAGGTTATAGTGGGTAACCAGATTCGATAGTTTACGGGCTTTTATTAGAGGAAACTCGGTTCCATATATTATGATTGAGTCGCCATCGGCGGTAACATAACCGCAGGGAGTCGAATACAGAACCCCTCCGGTATTGGCCACCGAAATTCGGGGTGCCTGGGTCAAATCATGGCTGTCCCAGACATAAAGATTGGTGGTACCGTCAACGTTAAAAGAAACTGCGATAATATGATTTCCCCACACAATCGGTCCGGATGGAAAAGCTACGTTGGTCCCGGGGTCGTAGCTGGCGATTATGGAGCCGTCATTGGCATTGATGGCATATAAATCTCCAGTGCCGTTACCTGTTGCATCCCAGGTTCCCGTGAAAATAGTATCATTGGAAACCGAAGGTCCCATATACGGTCGACCAACTAAAAGCGGAGATTGCCAGGCTAAAACTCCAGTTTTCACATTGCGGGCAACGATTCTATTTCCGTCATGACCGAAAATAACATTATTTCCTACCACAACTGACGGTGAGAAGCGGGCGTTACCACCGGGTGCCACGTTCCAAATTTGGTTTCCGGTCTCTAAGTCCACACTGCGAAAACCGTTGGAACCGGTTCCTACAAATACCACCGTATCTGTGATTCCGCCACCGGTGTCGATTTCTGCTACTGTAGGTGTTCCTCTGCCGGTAAGACCGACGCCCAATAGAACGTGATGCCATAAGGAATCACCATTAGTGGCGTTCAAGCAGGTGAGTCCGTTGGGATTGCCGAAAGGGTCGGTGCTTACATATAAAACCTTTCCGTAGGCAATTACCGGGTTAGCGAAGAAGATTAGATTTATCGGCTCGGTGTGCATCCAGGATCTGGTAAGCAGAGTCTCGTTTATCGGAATAGTGGAAACTCCGGTTCTCTGGTAATCATGGTGATGGGTGAACCAGTCTTCAGCCGCCAGGGGCTGAAAGGTCACTACCAACAACAACAAAATAGAAATGAATTTATAGCGATTGGGCATATTCCCCCTCCTTTTAAAGGTTTTTAGTTTTGGTTCTTATTTCTATTTTATAAAATTCAAAAAAATTGTCAAGTCCTCTCTAAATACTTTAACATTTTTTTCAACCGCTTTTGTTCCATTAACTTATCTTTTAATTTTATCGGCTGGAAAAAAAAATTCTCCAGCCCCATAAAAGAAAGGGATGGTCAATCTTTGATTGACCTACAGGAAATAAAAACAAGTGGAGTTGTATAAATTAATTTTTAGTGTAAGACCGTGCCCAATCTTTCCCAGCGCAGCTTGCCGGGGAAATTGAACAGATAGTAGAATAAGACTCTGAAAAAAGGGAAAATATAGGGGGCTTCCATTTTGGGGGCTTTGGGATCCGGGGTCCAGGACCAATACACAAACAGGGTCTTCCCTTTTACCTCCCTAAAATCTACGAAACCCCATTCCCGGCTGTCCTGACTGTTGTCCCGATTATCACCCAGGACAAAGATATGTCCCTTTGGAACTTGCAGCGGCCCGAAATTGTCCCTCTGTGAAAAAATCCGGGGAAGAATGCGAGGGTCCTTGTACCTTACCGAAGGGGGATCTGAATATATGCGTCCGTCCACGTATAGGGTCTTGTTAATAATCTCAACGGTCTGTCCTTCGGTAGCGATGCATCTTTTTACGTAAGTTTTTTCAGGATTTAGAGGATAGCCGAAAACCACTATATCATTGGGTCGGGGAGAGGAGCCTTTAAATTTATAAGCCAGCTTATTGACCAAAAAAAACTCCCCGGCTAAAAGAGCCTCTTCCATAGAGGGGGTGGACACTTTATATGCCTGGACCACGAAAGTCCGCAGCAATATAGCCACCACCAGGGCGATTAAAATTACTGGTACTAAATACCTTAGGTTAACTTTCTTGAGCATTCTATTCTTATATCGGACAAGGGGAAAAAAAGTTTATCCCGGCTACCTCTCCACTTTCAAGACTGCCAGAAAAGCCTCCTGGGGAATCTCCACGGTCCCGATCATTTTCATCTTCTTTTTCCCCTCTCTTTGCTTCTCCCACAGTTTGCGCTTGCGGGTAATATCCCCACCATAGCACTTGCCTGTCACATTTTTCTTCAAGGGCTTGATGGATTCCCGGGCAATCACCCTGCTTCCAACAGCGGCCTGCAGAGTGACTTCAAAAAGCTGGCGGGGGATTAATTCCCGGAGTTTTTGACACAAACTTTTGCCGTAATTAAAAGCTCTTTCCCTATGCACGATAGTTGAAAGTGCATCCACCGGGTCTGCGTTGACCAGAATATCCAGTTTGACCAAATCGGCTTCCCGGTAATCCAGAAAATCATAATCCAGAGAAGCATACCCCTTGGTGGTGGATTTCAATTTGTCGTAAAAATCAAAAATTATCTCCGATAGCGGCATTTCATATTTCAAGCTGGCCCGGGATTTGTCAATGTACTCGGTGGTGAGATAATTTCCTCTTCTCTCGGTGCACAGTTTCATAATATTCCCAATAAATTCCACCAGGGTGATAATCTGAACCGAGACAAACGGCTCTTCAATTTTGCCCAGTTTATCCAGCGGGGGAAGCCAAGCCGGATTTTCCACCCACACTATTTGTCCATCGGTTTTGGTCACTTTATACTCCACGTTGGGAACCGTGGCAATTAAAGACAGGTTATATTCCCGATGCAGACGTTCCTGCACAATCTCCATATGCAAAAGCCCCAAAAAGCCGCAGCGGAAACCGAATCCTAAGGCATTGGAGGTTTCCGGTTCGAAGGTAAAAGAGGAGTCGTTGAGCCGTAATTTTTCCATGGCATCCCGCAGTTCAGAATAATTTTCAGCAGCGGTCGGATATAATCCGCTGAAGACCATGGGCTTGATATGTTTGAAACCGGGCAGAGGTTTATCAGCCGAGTGTTTGGCATCGGTAATGGTATCACCTACCCGGGTGTCAGCTACATTCTTGACATTAGCCATCACATATCCCACTTCCCCGGCCAGAAGTTTTTCAGCCGGAATCATTTTTAATCTTAAATATCCGACTTCATCCACTTCGAACTCTTTGCCGGTGGAAAAGAATTTTATTTTCTGCCCTTTGGTCAGGGAACCATCCACCACCCGGATATAAGCCACTCCTCCCCGATAAGAATCAAATAAAGAATCAAAAATCATAGCTTTCAAAGTCCGCTCCGGGTTCCCCTTTGGAGAAGGGACCATTTTTATCACGGTTTCCAATATCTTTTCGACTCCCACTCCCTCTTTGGCGCTGGCCAGCAAAATTTCCTCTTCCGGCACCTGCAGAAGCTCTGAAATCTGATGTTTGGTCTGGGGGATTTGCGCTCCAGGTAAGTCAATCTTATTTATAACCGGAATAATGGTTAAGTCATGGTCCAGCGCTAAATATAAATTAGAGATGGTCTGGGCTTCTACACCCTGTGAGGCATCCACTAAGAGAATAGCGCCTTCGCAGGCGGCTAGCGAACGGGAAACTTCGTAGGTGAAATCCACATGTCCGGGAGTGTCTATCAGATTTAGAATATACTCTTTTCCGTCCAGCTCGTAATTCATCCTGATGGCATGGGCTTTGATGGTGATTCCCCGTTCCCTTTCCAGATCCATATTGTCCAAAACCTGATCCAGCATATGTCTTTTGGGAATGGTATGGGTGGCTTCCAAAAGCCGGTCTGCCAAGGTGGATTTGCCGTGGTCGATATGGGCGATGATGCAAAAATTGCGAATTTTTTCCTGAGTCATAGGTGCAAAGTAACCATATTACGGGATTTTATCAATATCGGATAGAGAATAAGCACCCCCTTGGGCAAAAACAGAGGCAGATTAGCAAACCAGATTTTCCCGCCTGTAAATATTTGTCAAAATGAAGGGTCAAAATATTATCAAATCTGTCGATAAAAAATATAGTAAAAAAGGAGAACTTATGTCACCGACCGTTACCGTATCCGAAAAGAAGGCCTTGGCTTTAGACGCCGAAGCCAAAAGATTACTAGATTTCAAAAAACAGAATATCAAGAAAAAAGATTTGACCCCCTGCCCCCAGTGCACCACTCTGGTCAATATCCATGCCAATAAATGTCCCCACTGCGCCTCCAGCATCGCCGAGCATACAAGGAAAATCAGAGAAGAATTAAAAAAGTTAGATGAGCTGACCTACCAGATGTTCGAGTTGCACAAAAGAGAAATGGATATTTACCAGCAGGAAGTGGGGAGCAAGCCGTTCTGGGTCAGAATCAAGGACTTTTTCAACGAACCCCAGGTGATTCAGGATTTGAAAATAGTACTGCCCTCCCTGGTCAGCTTCTTCGTCCTGGTTTTATTTCTGCGAGGGAAAGCGGCCGGCTTAATTTTCTGGCTGGTCTCTCTTTTGGGTGGTTTTCTGATTTACTCTCTGTTCAAAAAGTGGAATCTGAAAAAATATATCACGGTAGATTTGTATCGCACGGTTTTAGTCTTCGGTATGGTTATAATTCTGGTCTCATCTTTAGGGAGCACCGGTAAATTCTGGCCGGATGTCTCTTTTATGAAAAGCGGAATGGAGGTACAGTCCTCGGCCGCCATTGTCCGGGTATCCCCGGCTCCCAATGCGGATGTTGTGACCACGGTTTATCAGGGGGAAAATCTGAAAGTTTTGGGTAAAAGAGGGGCCTGGTACAGAGTTTCCACCGAATCCGGAAGAACCGGATGGGTACATTCATCCGTGGTGAAATGATTATTTTTTAACTCGATTCCATTTCCGTCAGAGATTCACAAGCCAATCGTCCGGCTTTATTCGCTTCCTCCAGCCAGCTCCGCCTGAAGTTTGGATCTCTTTCCTTTTTTGGTTTCAGCCACAAATTCGGTTTCGTCCTCTTCGGTTTTTCTCTGCAAAAGGTTTTCTCCCTCTTTTTTCTTATAAATAATCACAAAACTGATGGCTTGTCCGGCTGATACTATGGCCAGAGCGTAAGAGAAAATCACAAATCCGATCAGGACAAATGTTATCCCCAGAATAAAAGCCGCAATCTCGCCGGACCAGTTCAAAGCCACCCCTTCAGATGGGGCAGGAATCTGAAAACCAAAGGAGATTCCGGCAAAAAGATTGGTCATATAATTGGTTACCGAGGGATTATAAGGCAGATAAGCCAAGCCCCCTTCGATTAAATTATACAGTTTATCCGACATAAAAACACCGCAGACCGAGATGGTCAGCTGGATGGCCCTAAAACAGAAATATCCGAAAATGAAAGAGCCGACCTTGGCTAGAACTCCTAAAATGCCGCTATAAAGAAAATACCTCCAGGGTTGATTCCAGACAGTCGAAAAGGACTGCACGACGGTCTCGAAGCTGTCCTCCTGCAGAGTCCCCACAATGGCCGGCGCCAGGATTATGGAGCAAAAGAGCACAAAAACTATATACACCCCAAAGAGTGCCACCACAAAAATCGGCAGGCCGAAAAATAAAGCAAAACCGATTTCTCCCAGAACCGGAATTTTTCCCAGAATCCCGATTAAAAGTCCGCAGGCCAGAAGGAATCCGAACATCAGCAGAATCGAAAGCGGAGACAGTAAAACGGTTTTCCAGTTTTTCTTCAAGAACCTGACCGCCTCTTTGGCGGAATAAAACTCATCCCCTTTGAGCTGCTCATAGGTTACTTTGGCCACACAGGTATTGCTCAGAAGCCAGCTTACCAGCATAAACAGAACCCCGGCGCCCCAGATGACCCAGGAAATCCAATTATTGAAAACAAAATCATATAAGGGAAATAGGCCATAGGAATCCCAGGTCTCGGAAATGGGAAAGCCGGAAAGGGAGTAGGCGATATAGGTCAAAATCAGGTAACCGACGTAGCCGATGACAAATCCGAAAGTCTGGATAAAAAGTTTTTTGCCGGAAAGAGCTAAACGGGGGGCGCGAAAGATATCTCTGTAGTCAAAATAAAAGTTAGGCATTGCTCCTCCTTTTTAATTTAAGGATAAATCAGATGAATAAAAACAGAAAAATTTGATTTTGTCAAGAAGAGATTGATTCCTCTGTGCAACTATCTTCCTAGGTTCAAAAATTTTACCCAGAAAAATCTCAGCCCCTAGGGGTCTGTAAATTAGAATACCCGCTGTCATACCTTTGCTTAGTATTTGAACAATCGGGCTTGAGTCATATTGAAATCAAGCTTTCGCAAGCACCAGTCGATATCTAAAATAGCCCGGAAATGCAAAAAAAAGACTTGATTTTTCAGCCAAATGGCTTAAATTATATGATTGAGAAAGACCAGATGCCTCTTTTGAAGAGTGAATCAAAAAGGACCCAGACCCCAGAGCCATTTGATATTCTGAAGCAGAAACTGGGTCAGGATTTGAAAGAAATGGTGTCTTTAGCACCCTACACCACCTTTCGAATAGGGGGTCCGGCAGATTATTTTTTTGAAGCCAAAGCCCCGGAGCAGTTGATGAAAGCAGTGATGCTGGCCAAGGAGTTGAATGTCAATTACTTTCTTTTGGCCGGCGGCAGTAATATCTTAATCAACGACCAGGGTTTCCGCGGGCTTATCATCAGAAACGGGTGCGACAAAATAGAAGTTTTGGGTGAAAAAATTGTCGCTCAATCCGGGGCAGTTCTGCAAGATGTGGTAGATAGTGCTTATGAATATTCCCTGAGCGGTTTTGAATTTGCCACCGGTATAAAAGGTTCTTTAGGGGGAGCGGTATATGGCAATGCCGGAGCTTTCGGGCATGCGGTGGGAGAGATTTTGAGCGGAACAGTCCTGTTCACTCCGGAAGGAGAGATAAAGGTAGTTGACAGAGGGTATTTTGAGTTCGTATATAGAGGCAGCAAATTGAAGCAGTCAGGCGAGATAGTGCTGTCAGCCTCATTTCAGCTGCAGAGGGGAAATAAAGAAGAGATCAAAATAAAGATGGATGAAATTATGGATTTAAGAAATACCAAGCATCCCCATGAAGAGGGTTCGGCCGGCTCTTTTTTTAAAAACATCAAATCCGCAGACGGCAGCAAAGTCACTCCGGCCGGAGTTTTGTTAGAGCAGGTGGGTGCCAAAGAATTAAAAATCGGGGACGCGGCCGTATTTTACAAGCATGCCAATATCGTAGTCAACTTGGGAAAAGCAGAAGCCAGTGAGGTTCTGACCATAGTCAGGAGCATGCGGGAAAAAGTCAAAGAAAGATTTAACATTCAGCTGGAGCCGGAGGTCCTGTTTTTGGACCAGTACGGCCTAGAAAAAGTTTAACCCTAAAAAAAGGAGGAAAAAATATCGCCTAGTTAAAGAGAAAAAAACGGAGTGAATTTGATATCAGTGGAGTCAAGTCAAAAAACCGCCAGCAGGTGGAATAGCTTTATTCTTGGGGCGGTTATAATTTTTCTGGTACCCAAATTAACCCCGGCCCAGGGGTTAAAGCTGGAATTAAATAACCCTTCCGGCAACGGGTTCACCGATCATTTAACCCCACAAGCTCCAGGTTTATCAATCGTCTTTGAATCCCTGCCCCTATTAAAACCCCCAGCCAAAGTAACCCGCAAAGTTTACAGTTCGGATGACCATTCCGCGGTTTACATCAATCACAAAGTGGGTGAGACCCAGCTATTGGACCCGGCAACCTTCAGCTTAGACCGCTACTTAAAATATTCCAGCGAAGCCCTTTTGGAAAGAACCTGGAAAGAAAGATCGACTCAGACCTTAGCCAAGACTGACGAAAGTAAACAGGGGGGAAGTCTTCTGCAATATGAAATCCCCTTCAAGTTTCCCAAACTTATCTCCAGCATCATCGGAGAGGGTGGGCCTTCTCTGCAGGTCAACGGTTACCGCCGCATCAGTTTTGCCGGCCGCAGTCAATGGATAGACGGTTTAAAATCCACCGCCACCAACCGACAATCCAAGTTTCCTTCTTTAACCATGGACCAAAAATCCAGCTTTACCGTTAACGGAAAAGTGGGAAGTAAAATTTCAGTTAAAGTAGATGAAAACAGCCAGCGGCAGACTGATCTGGAGAACAATATTCAGATCCGCTATGCCGGCGAGCAGGATGAAATCATTCAGTCCGTTGATTTAGGGAATACCAATCTATCCATCGGGGGAGCCAATTTTGTGGGATACAGCCAGAATATCCAGGGGCTTTTTGGGATTAAAGCCAAAGCCAAAGTGGGGGGCATGGATTTGACCATGATTACCAGCCAGCAGAAAGGTGCCACTCAAAAGGATAGATTCTTGGCCGGCGCCAAAAAAGTACCTACTTACATTCGGGATTACGATTATCTGCCTAACACTTTCTTCTATCTGGGAAAACCGATTCCAGCAAACGCCGCGGGCGACACCATCTCCTTCTCTGAATTTTCTCCCGGCGATTCTATTGCCTATATAGAAGTGTATGTTCGCGGTAGCAGCTTTCTTTCGGACAGTATCACCAATGCCAACTGTTTGGCGGTGGTAAATCCGGACAGTATTCCCATCAGTAACGCTGAAATAAACCGGGCGGAATGGGATTTTGGAAGATTTAAACTTCTAGGATCTGATAAATATTATGTCGAAAAGAAGCAATTTTGGATAAAGCTTAACCAGCGGTTGAGCCCGGATGATGTTTTAGCTGTTTATATGGAAATTGTTCGTAAAGATTCAACCAGAGATACTATAGGTAAACTCAGCTACGACACAACTCTGCTTGATGCGAGCAAAGACACCACCAATGTTCTGAAATTGGTTAAAGATGCTAACCCCACATCTAAATATGTAACCTGGGATTATGAATGGAAGAATGTTTACTGGTTGGGAGCCACCAATATTGACAGAGATGGTTTTAAATTGGATATCTATAAAGGGAAAGATGGGGCCGAAAATCTTCAGATAGATAAGAATAGCCAGAACGGTGTTCCCTTTATGAGAATTTTAGGTTTAGACCGTTTTGATTTAAAGGGGGATACCGTTCCTGATAATTTGGTAGATTTAGGCCGCATAGAATTGTACCAGGGATACCTTTATTTCCCCCAACTCTATCCCTTTATTTCCCATACCAGCTACACTGGAAATTTGCAAGATACTCTGCTAATCAAAACAGATTCAATTTATTTCAGCAGCAATTCAGACGTTAAAAATCTAGCCAGTGAATATTACATCTATTTTGAAGGTGCCACCCGTCAGTCCGAATATTATTTAGGTCATAGCCCGATTCTGGATGGTTCGGAAGTGGTAACTATGAATGGCAGGGTTTTAACCCGCGGGGTAGATTACAACATAGTCTATGAAATCGGACAGGTGATATTTTTAAATCCGGAAATGCTGAACCCCAACGCCGAAGTCAACATAGATTATGAATACGCCCCCATCTTTCTGCCGGAAAAGAAAACCTTGTTCGGACTACAAGGAGGACAGGTTTTCAGCAGCCATTTCCGCTTAAATTTTAACGCCTTATACAGCACCGAGAAAAGCACCGAATCCCGTCCCAGGGTAAATCAGGAGTCCAACCGGAACTTTGTGTGGGATACCAACTTCGCCCTGGATTTGAACCCCGGCATTATGACCAAATTAGCCGATGCCATACCGTTGGTGCAAGCCACCGCTCCTTCTAAATTCAGTTTAACAGCCGAAGTAGCCCAATCCCTGCCCAATCCCAATATCCGCAATAAAGTTTTCATCGATGATTTCGAGTCGGTTTTAGATTACACCGATTTGGGAATCAGAAGAGGGACCTGGACCCTTTCCAGCCCTCCGGACGGAAAGCTTTTAACTGACCGTGGTCGCTTAAACTGGTATAATCCCTGGGAACAGGTGTTTGTAAATCAAATCTGGCCCCAGAGGCAGACCTTAAGTACCGAAAATAAAGTTAATGTCTTAAATCTACATTTTACTCCGGATTCCTCCCTGGCGATACCGGACAGTTCTTGGAATGGAATCATGCGGGCTTTGTTCGGAGGAAGTCGTAATCAAACTAAAACCAAATATTTGGAGATTTGGGTCCACGGTAACACGGGAATTTTAAAAGTTGATTTAGGTCAGATTAGTGAAGATATCGATAATGACAGCACATTAGACACCGAAGATAAAACCCGCAACGGGATACAGGATAATATCCTGGATGATGATGAGGATACAGGGTTAGATACTCTTTTCAGTCCATCGGAGCCGGGCTACAACTCTTCCACCAATCCTGACCCTAACGGAGACGACTGGGATTATTCAAATCGTGATGATTACTCCAAAATAAACGGTACTGAAAACAATCGCAACGACCCGGACAGAGGCAGAAGACCAGACACCGAGGATCTAAATGGAAACAGTCATGTAGATAGCCCCAATAATTACTTTGAGTTCTCCATTGATTTAAGTAGTGATTCGTTTGAGGTTGACGGAACCAGATATAATGGTTGGCGATTATACCGCATCCCCTTAAGGGATTCTGCCCTGACTCAAAATTCCCCTAATTATAGGGAAGTCGGAAGTCCCGACTGGAATGCGATTGAGTTTGCTAGAATTTGGTTAACTGGTTTCAACCGAATCGAAACTGTTCAGATTGCCTCAATTCAATTAGTAGGTAACCGATGGCAGAATTTACCCATAACAATCAAGGATACCAATGATGTTGTCCAGTTCAACGAAAAATTTGATATCGCCGTTGTCAACACCAATGATAATTGGGAAACTTACGACCCTCCTCCCGGCGTAGCCGGCAATTTGGACCGCAATACCAATGTCCGGGAGAGAGAGCAGTCCCTAGCTCTAACCTACAAGAATCTAATGCCCGGACACACCGGCTCAGCTTACCGCAATTTCATCGGGGCTGAAGATTATACCCTGTATAACAAATTGAGAATGTTCGTGTATGGTCCCAGTTCAGGAGACCAGGTCAGCTTCTTCTTACGCATCGGGCCGGATTCAAGCAACTATTACGAATATCGAACCATAGTTTACCCGGGCTGGGACCCGCGCAACGAAGTGGTGATGGATTTTGTAAAGATGACCGGGCTTAAAAGCTATCTATTGGAGCGTCTGGCTCAAGAGCCCACCGCCCCCAGGGAGACTACGGACGCTAATTACAGAATTAAAGGAAATCCCAGTTTATCCGTCATCAAATGGTTTGTGGTGGGAGTAACCAACGAAGATTCACATCCGGTCACAGGGGAAATCTGGATTGATGAGCTGACCTCCACGGATGTCCGAAGAACACCGGGCTGGGCTCAAAGCGTAAACTTTTCGGCTGGCTTTTCAGATTTTGTCACGATTTCCGGAAGATATCATAAAATAGACAGTGAATTTCACAACCTGAATAGCAAGAGGGGCTCCGGAGTAAATGAGACCTCTTCCAGTTTTCAAATCGGTAATTTTAATTTGAGCCGCTTCCTACCTCCCAGTTGGGGTTTGAACTTACCCATGTCATATTCCTGGCAGAAATCCGAAAAACTGCCCCGTCTGCAGGTGGGATCAGATATAGTCTTACCCGATGAATTACGGGTGGAGCAGAGAAGCGAACAGACCAGCCAGAGTTTTTCCTTATCACCCTCTTTTACCAAAAATACCAATAACTGGCTCTTAAATCTGACCGCCAAAAGAATTTCCGCCGCTTACTCCCACTCTCAGTTAGAAGGCCGCAATCCAGCCACCCCAGTTTACAAGACCAGCTCCTATGGACTGAACTTAGGGTACGATTTATCTCCCCGCAAAGAACATTCCTGGTCTCTTCTGAAGTGGCTCTCATTTCTGCCGGATAAGATACAGAACAGTAAATTTTCTCTTCTCCCTAGAGATCTGAAATTCGGAGGGAGTTTAACCGGCAGCCGCAATTACCAAATCAACAGCTCGGATGTAGTGACTAATATCCGTAATCGCAACTTCAACGGCAACATGAGCACCAGCATGAGCCCCTTGAAGAGTATGAGTTTAACATACAGCTTTAAAATAGCCCGAGACTTAAGAGATGATAAAAAAGTGCAGTTTTCTTTAAATCCCAATAAATTGAGACTGGGGGTGGAGTTAAACCGCAACCAATCTTTTTCAGGCAGCTTGAATCCCAAGTGGTTTGGCTTCCTGGACCAGAATTTCACTTACCGGGCCGATTACAGTGAAAACTCGGACCCCAATCAGTACAAAAACGGTACCAGATTGGTAACCAACGGAAGTTCTATGGGGTTGAACGGTACATTTCAATGGAAAAAACTCATTTCCGGGCTTCTGCCCAAAGGAAAGCCGCCCCAAACCCCGGATGCCAAACCCCCTGCCAAAACCCCGGAAACCAATAAGGCTGAGACTAAACCCAAAACATCTCCGGGTCCCTTGAAAAAGGCCTTTACTTTTGTCTTCGGTCTCCCGGGAAAAGTAAATCCGGTCTCTTTCTCCTGGTCTAAGGGGAAAACCTTTCGCAAAGCCGGTCTGGTGGAAAGACCCAGCCTGGCTTATCAGTTCGGTTTTTCAGATGACCCGGGTGCTAAAGTAATCGCAGATCCGCTCCTAGCAAATAGCGATGGAGGGGGTTTCGACAATTCGTACAGCTTTAGATCCGGTGCCCTGATTGCCAAAGGAATGGATATGGGTTTCGGGTACAGCTACCGCTACAGCCGAACTCTTTCAGCTTCCGAACCCACTTTCAGCCGCAGCCAGAGCTATCCGGATTTGACCTTCAGCTGGTCCGGTCTGGAAAAATTCAAATTAATCAAAAAATGGATCGGATCAGCCGCTTTTCAGTTCAGCTATGCCTATAAAATTGATGAAGGAGGAAATTATCGTACCAAGGAGCTTAACAGCCGTGGCAAGGGAACCAGTTTCTCTCCCCTAATAGGTCTGAATTTAAAGTGGAAAAACGGCGTAAGCAGCAACTTCAGAGTGGATAAAACCTCCAGCACCAGCTTTGATTTGCGAAGCGCCGGCGGAAACCAGGCCATCACCAAAAATGAGAATATAGGTATCACGATTTCCTCCAGCTATGCTTTCAAAGCCCCCCAGGGGATAAAGTTTTTCTTCTTGAAGGGGCTTAAATTTGAAAGTAATCTGGCTCTAGGACTGGATGTTTCTTACCGGGGAGGTGTGACCAAAACCTCGGTTCAGGGGAATGAATTTAACATCCTCAGAAATACCACCGAGCTTTCCATCGCTCCCCGAGCCAGCTATAACTTCTCTTCCCAGATTAACGGAGGTCTGCAGGCCAGATGGGCTGACCAGCATAACAAAAAAGACGGCACCAAGCAGCATACCCGGGAGCTCTCTTTCTGGATAGAGCTGAGGTTTTAATGTCTAATTTCCTTTGCTTACAGCATGGCGTTAGCCATTCGATTCTGTCTAGAGCAATTCCGGCTGCATTCTTATTTTTTTCTTTTAACTGTTCCAAGACCGCTCCGCAATTTGATGCCCAGAGAGCTTTTGGTTACCTGCAAAACCAGTGTGATTTCGGTCCCCGCCATCCCGGCTCGGATGCTCACCGAAAAACCCAGCAGTACCTGTTAGAGAGTTTGAATAAACTAACTGATTTGGTCCAAACCCAGGAATTTCTTCATTTTGATTCCGCTCTGAAAAAAGAGCTTATTTTGACTAATCTTGTAGCTACTTTCTATCCTGAAGAAAAAGAGAGGATTCTCCTGTGTGCTCACTGGGATAGCCGACCCTGGGCTGACCAGGATTCGGTTATTTCAAACCGTACTAAGCCGATTTTAGGTGCCAATGACGGAGCTTCCGGAGTGGCAGTTTTGCTGGAATTGGCTAATATTTTATCACAGAAGAAACCGAAATTCGGTGTGGATATAGTTTTTTTTGATGGGGAAGATTATGGAAAAAGAGGTCATACCCAAAATTACTGCCTGGGCTCGGCTTTTTTTGCCCACAATTTACCAATTGTAAAGCCTAAATTTGGAATCTTGCTGGATATGGT
>JBIOYE010000107.1:0-4551 GCA_044870015.1 Candidatus Zixiibacteriota bacterium | reverse complement strand
TGAAATTTCTCTCCAGATATTCTCCGAAAATGCTGGCACAGCTATTCTGGAAGCGATAATTTTTGTCTGAAATTCTCTGCCAGGAAAGAATCGGGCCGACTTTGAATTTGCCGAACTTAAATAGTAGCTCGCCAGCAACAATTTGGTCTTTGTAAACACCAAAACGGTTTTCTGAATAGAGAACAGATGGGTTGAAAATATCATTCTGATGATTTATGAAAATGCCGTTGTAGCGGGTGAATAACGGGAAGATAAAGGTATTAGGAGCTGATAAAGTAGAGGAAGAGGTAAAATTCAAATAAGTCCGGTTTCCAATATTGACTCCTTTCCCTAATTTCCTTTGAAAGTTACCTAAAATTATATTGAGATTTTTCGCAGGTACAAAATATTGTAAGCTCCTTCGTCGAATTTGGGTTTGGTCGGTTTCATTTTGGGCTTCAAGGTTAAAGCTTAAATTCTGATTTAAACTTGTATTCAAGTCAAAATAATTTTTGGTGAATTTGTCTTCGCTGAATCTCTGCAGGAATTGCCAGACTAATTCTCCCTGGAATTCTTTGTCATTTTTTGCCGACGGTTTTATAAAGGCTGATAATTTTTCCTGCTCCAGTCGACTTTCGGCAGAATCTTTGACGTCTGAAAGCTGGGCATCCGGAATTTGATTAACTTCTTGCGAATCGATACCGCTCAAATCTATTTTTCTCCGCATCAAATCCAGAAGCTCCAGATACTGGTCGAAAGTCAATTCTCCCTGATTCAGGCCGTCCAGTAAATCCTCCTCGGTTTGGTAAAATTCAGAAGAGATGGTCTGTGAAAAGAGGTTTGCCGATAGCAAGAAGCTCAAGCAAACTGAAAAGAGAAAAGCTCTCCCCATAGAAGAATTTAATTAATTTAATGGTTACACCATACTGTAAGTGAAAGATATTAAAGCTTGGTTTAATTATTTATAAAAATAATTGGAAAAAAGCAAGCAAAATATTGAATGAAAAAATGAGAATTAAAAGAGGGGTTTTGGTTACTTCAAATTATACTTATCAATCTTTCTGTATAAAGTCCGCTCCCCAATCCCCAAAATTTTAGCCGCCTTTCTCCTGTTTCCGGAAACCTGCTTCAAAATCTTGGCGATATGCACCTTTTCCAAATCCTCCAAACTTTCTTCCGGTGATACCTCCTGAAGCCTGTAATCCTTCATATCCGGACGATAAACTGCTTGTGGTTTAAGGCCGGAAAATTTAGAATTTTCCGGTGGTTGTCCTAAAAAGATATTTTTGAGGGAAACTATTTCGGCCCTCAAGCCGCTTAAGGCCTGAAAAATCAAATCATGTTCAGCGGCTTGAGAAGTTTTTCCGGTCACCACCGGCAGTTGCCGGTTGGAGCTTTCTTGTTTTTCTATATACTCCAGAACGTCCTGGGCTTCAATCTTTCTGCCGGAAGCTAAAATAGCCCGGCTCTCGATAAAATTTTTCAACTCTCGCACATTGCCGGGCCAGTGGTATTTAACCAACAAATCCAAAGCCCCTTCAGTGATTCCCCAGTTTTGGTCTTTATTGTTGGCGTTAATCTGTCTGATGAAATGATGCACCAGAATAGGGATATCCTGAATTCTTTCTCTTAAAGGCGAAACCTCGATTTTCACCACTCCAATCCGGTAATATAAATCCCTTCTGAAGCTCCCGTCTTCCACAGCCAGGGTCAGGTCTCGATTAGTAGCAGTCAGAACCCGGGCCTTGACTTTTATTTTTTGAGTGCCGCCCACCCGCATAATCTCTTTTTCTTCCAGGACCCTCAGAAGTTTCACCTGCACCGAGGGTTTAATCTCACCGATTTCGTCCAAAAAAATAGTTCCGCCTTCCGCCAGCTCAAAAACTCCGGCTCTACGGCTAATCGCACCGGTAAAAGCCCCTTTTTCATGTCCGAAAAGTTCCGATTCCAAAACCCCTTCAGCCAGAGCCCCGCAGTTTACCGCTATAAAGGGTTTATCTTTGTGCAAAGAGTTATTATGAATAGCCCGGGCAATCAATTCTTTGCCGGTGCCGCTTTCTCCGGTTATCAAAACCGTGATATCCGTAGGGGCTATTTGCAGAACCGATTCCGCGATTTTCTTCAATTGGGGTGATTTTCCCCAAAGTCCGCACTCCGCCAAAAACTTTTTCTCTTTGGCCAGTTTTTTGACCTTGAAATTAAGCTCATCTTCCTTCAAAGGGTATTCAAAAATATCATCCACGCCTAGATGAGCTGAACTTTCTTTGACATCTTGAGCAGATACCCCAAGCAGAATATCGATGGAGGGAGATTTACTCGCGACTTTTTTGATTAATTTTTCGGCGGATATATCCCTCAAACCGGAATCCACAATCAAAAAATCAAAGTTATTTTCTTTTAATTTTTTCAAGCTCTCGGAGCCGGCAGAGGCTGTTTCTATCTCAGCAGAAATGTTTTTTAAACCGACTTGAACATCCCGCATAAACTCAGGATTATCGCTGGCTATTAAAATTTTCCCCAGAGTTTCAGGCATGGCTGGAAACTACTTTTTTCTTTTTTTGAAATTGTCGGCTAAAGCAAAATCCAATTGGTGCTGTTCTTTATCCACCCGAATTACTTTGACTGCGACCTTATCCCCCAGGCGGTAACCCTTTTTGGTATGCTTGCCAACCACCCGGTAGCCGGACTCATCATAAATATAATAATCATCATCGATGGAGGAAAGCCGGACCAAACCTTCTACCATTAGTTTCTGCAGACGGACAAAAAAACCGTAAGGAACCACTCCGGAAATCACTCCTTCGAAAACTTCCCCCAATTTATCCTGCATGAACTGCACCTGTTTCAATTTGATAGTGGCTCTCTCGGCTTCCTCTGCTATTTTTTCTCTTTCAGAAGCGATTTCCCCGATGCGAGGCAGACGTTTCATCAAAAAGTGATACCTCTCCGGGGTATATTGCCCTTTTTTGAGCTCTTTCAGCAAGCGATGAATTATCAAATCCGGATATCTGCGAATAGGTGAGGTGAAATGGGTATAATGAGAAAAAGCCAGACCGAAATGTCCTATATTTTCCGGCTGATAAACCGCTTTTTTCAAAGAGCGTAGCAGAAGCTCGTTAATCAAAGGCTCTTCTGGCTTACCTTCTATCTGCTTTAAAAATCTTTGCAGAAGACGTGGTGTTACCTTTTCCCCCAGGCTGGTTTTATAACCTAATTGAGAGACCAGCTCCGAGAAAGCTTTGAGCTTTTCCGGGTCCGGTTTGGCATGCACCCGGTACAAAAATGGCATGGCTAAACGGGTCACGTGCAGAGCCACGGTTTTGTTGGCCAGAAGCATAAACTCCTCAATCAAACGGTGGCTGTCCAGTCGGGCGGCCTCGTAAATGTCTAAAATTTTCCCGGAAGAGTCCAAAATCACCTGGGCTTCCGGCAAATCAAAGTCCAAGCTTCCCTGGGCTTCTCTTTTTTTCAGAAGTTTTTGGGAGAGTTCCAGCATTTTTGTTAAATCTTCCTCTAAACCCTTCAGTGGTGGGGTACTCTTTCCGGTATCAAAAAAAGTCTGTACCTCTTCGTAAGTTAATTTGGCTTTGCTTTCAATCACGGATTCGACAATCTGGTAATCCACCACCTGACAGTTTTCATCCAGTTCCATCAGACAGCTGTAGGTCAGATGCTCTTGCTTGGCTTTCAAGCTGCAAATCTCATTGGACAGCTTTTCCGGCAGCATGGGAATAACCCGGTCCACTAAATAAACCGAGGTCCCTCGAGCTAAAGCCTCTTTGTCTAAAGCAGAATTTTCCCTAACGTAAAAAGAGA
This sequence comes from Candidatus Zixiibacteriota bacterium, assembly GCA_044870015.1. Lineage (GTDB taxonomy): Bacteria > Zixibacteria > MSB-5A5 > DSPP01 > RBG-1 > RBG-1. Next base: position 756 of record JBIOYE010000107.1, on the reverse strand, counting down.
CATCCGCGATATGCACCCCCAAAAGCCAGTTTCCATTTTTCAATTTCTGGATGGAAACCGCATCGTCATGGTCCTTGGCGTTGATAGGGTCAATGGTAAAACAGTTCAGTTTCCTGAAATCTTTTCTGTTTTCAATTTCTGCCGGAGTAATAGCTGGCTCAATTTTTTCCACTTCTTTTATGACTGCGGGCGGAAAATCTAAGGGAAGCTGAAACTCCTTGATGATGGTCAAGATATCAATCCCTTTTTCTTCCGGAAAGCCTATCACCTCAACAATTTTCCCTTCCGGACTAAGATGGGGGTCAGACCAGCTTTCAATCTCCACCATCACTTTTTGTCCCACCTGGGCCGAATTAAAAGATTCGGGAGGGATATAGATATCTCGGGTAATCTTGGGGTCATCCGGCTCCACGAAGCCGAAATATTTGGTTTTCTTCAAGGTTCCTATAATGGTAGATTTGGCTCTGTCCAGAACTTCAATTATGGTTCCCTGGGGGGATTTTCCGTTCCGTTTGCTCAAGACCCGGACTTTGACTTTATCTCCGTTCAGAGCGGTCCCCATATTTTCAGAGTGGATGTAGATATCCGGTGAGCCGTCATCCGGTATCACAAAGCCGAAACCTCCTTTAGTGGCGGCCAGTTTCCCGATCTTTAAGCTCAACTTATCCGGCAGACCCAGCCGGTTTTTCTTGAGCTTAATCAGATGCCCTTCCGAGATTAAATCTTTGACCTGGCGCCGGAAAGAGTGGTAATCGG
>JBIOYE010000106.1:0-4078 GCA_044870015.1 Candidatus Zixiibacteriota bacterium | reverse complement strand
ATTTTTTGACTGCATTTTCAATTTTAACCACACAGGAGGCGCAGGACATACCCTGGATGGGTAAAATCTTTTTCTCGGTCGGACCGGCAGCAATTTTCTTACCTTTGGGTTGAGCCATAACTTTCTCTATCGGAGTTTCCATAACAGAAATTGGCTCCTTCTGATTTATATATTTTAGAGGATTTTCTTGGAATCTTTTTTGACAGCTCGGGGAGCAAAAGTAGTAAGTTGTTCCCTGGTAAGAAGTTTTATATTCAGCAGTGTCAGGATTTACCTCCATCCCGCAGACTAAGTCTTTTGCCATTTTGTTGTCTTTCTTTCAGTTAGAGAAAAAACAAAAATTTACACAAGTTAATCACGTATAATTATTAGAAATCGCACAGATTTCTAAAGTCAAAACTGATTTTATGTCCTTCAAAAAGTAAGATTCTTTCTTCGACTTTATTCACAACCTAAGAAACATACGAAACAGCAGTTGTTTTGTAAAGAGTTTAAAGAAAACTCGCAAATCTGCCGATTTCTTTAGTCAAGGATGGTCAAAAATACTATCATCCTTGACTATTTTTGACCATAAAAGCCGGTAGAATCAAAAAATATAAAAAATTATGAAAATAGTCTCATTGACATATGGTAAGTTCCCTGCTGTCAGTCAATTACACCGGAATTTCCAGCCCGGCGTGAAGAGACTGCGGATTACCTTGGATTTGGTGGATTCTTTAGAGTACAAGAATAATTTTTCCCATATTTATAACCAGCTTCTAACCATAATGCCCACTTTAGCCAAGCATAAATGCTGTGAAAACTGGAGCGGGCGGCAGGGGAGTACTGCACTGGCACCTAGATTAACCTCCGGAATCCCCATCAAAAAGATGGGGGATATGTCAGATTATGCCCATTTAATTGAGCATGTGATTATTGATTTACAATGCCACATCGGAGATATGAAAATCTGCTCCGGGATAACCTGCGGGTATCAGTTTCCCAAATACAGGTTTGACCTGTTCGTGGAATGTAATGATAAAAAAATAGGGGTTTTTGCGGCCAATTTAGCCGTTTTTCTCGTGGAATATCTGCGGGAAAATCAGACCCTACCTCCCAATTCTCTTTACGTGATAGACTTAGCCCGATATTTAGCTGAAACTGGATATACCAGATTATCTTCCAGCACTATTTCACAAAAATTGGGCTGGAAAGAGGAGATTGTCTCCTGGGCTTTGGAGAAATTAAGAGAGCTGCATTTTTTTAACAATACCAAGTTAACCAAGGCCAAAGTTCGATAGGTCCTACCAAGACAAAAACAATAGTTATGAAATAATACCAGCGAACCCCCTGATTGAGCTCAGGAGTTTCTTATTTAGGGTTGACAAATCAGCTTTCTTGGCTATTTTTAAGTGAGTACCGCTTAAAAATAAGAGTCACAGATGAAAAATCTTAGCACAGTTATCCTAAGCTCAATCCTCTCCTTGTTTCTACTTAAAGTAACACCCGCTTCTGATGGAAATCTTTCAGATAGTAGTAAAATATTTCAGCCCGATTTTCGCCGGACACTCGATTGCGGTACTTATCCTGGAATTGAAAAAGATATTATCGCGCGGCATCTAAAAGCCAAAGCACTTGGTCAGGCCAAAGTGGCTGCTTTTCAAACTAGAGACATTGGCAATATCACCATTCTGGAAGATGACGGCACCCTGATTTATCAAGATGGCAACGGTTTACATATCGACGATGCCGCAGTAGCCAATGCCTTTTATCAGACCCATCCGGATAGCTTCGATTTCATCACCATGTTCCGCAATTTCGACGCAGATATGTTCGGTTTTGCTTACCATTTTCAGATCAAAAACCAGGTGCAGGGAATCGGCAGACCTCTTTTTGACTTCACCTTTTCTTACGGAAGCGCCGGACGTCTGCAGGGGTTCACCAATCAGAATGACATCAATTATCAGGTGGATGACCCTCACTTTCATATGTATCGCATCCATTCCACCCTGACCGGCATGCTGCATGAGACCATGCATCAATGGGCCGCCTTTCTCAATAATAATAATCAGCTGGTCAATAGTTCTCACTGGTACTCTTTCTCGGACACCAAAAGCAATTATGGGGATTCCACCACGTCCGCTATGGAAGGTTATATCTGGACCGATTTGGGTGGAGATGAGTATCAGGGATTTGCTTATGGGAACGGACTTTCTCCTTTAGACCTCTATGTGATGGGTTTGAATGACACCAGCCAGGTACCTGATAGATGGTATCTGGAAGACCCTTTCGTAATTTCCCCCACGGATATCTTTGTTCCACCTTACTATGCTCTTCCCATTGACATCAGGGTTACAGGTATACCCCGGACTTTGACCATTCAGGATATTGTAGCCACCAACGGGCTAAGAACTCCCACTCCGACCGGCTCCCAAAAAGCTTTTAATATGGCGATTATTCTGGTGGTTAAAAACGGAGAAATTCCCAAAGGGGAAGAGCTGGCCCGAATCGAAAAAATCCGCAAAGAGTTTGAAAATTACTTTTATGTTTCCACGGGTGGTTTAGCCACCATGAATACTTCCCTTTATGGCAGCAATATCATGGAGCTGGTTTCCAATGAGCTAAGAGGTGCAGCTCTTGGCTACAGCTATAGCGAAAATCTCTATGCAGTGGGTGGGATAGAGCCGTACAGCTGGGCTCTACAGGGCACTTTGCCTTCCGGACTAAGTTTTAATTCTTCCAGCGGAATTATCTCCGGCACACCAAGTGAAATGGGAAGTTTTCCGTTAAAATTCAAGGTACATGATTTTAGCTTGCAGGAAGATAGTGTCGATTTAGTCCTGACGGTTTCAGATACCGGCTCATCCCAAATCGTAATCAATGAATTAGAGCTATGGGAGAGGTATAATGTGGGAGCCGGGATTGAGCTTTATAACAAGGGGAATAAGGCGGCGGATTTGAGCAGCTGGGTTTTGGAGATGAACGGAGTAAGCGGTAGAATTATCTACACCATCCCTTCCGGGGTAATTCTTCCTCCGCAAAGCTATCTAGTTCTTTTAGAAAGCTCCGGCATCAACACCAGCAGACGCTTGTTCATTGGACAGGATATTGCCTGGATTTACTTCGGAGGAGGATTCTGTGCCCTGAAAGATGATTTAGGCAATGGAGTGGATTTTGTCAGATATGGAAACTCCTCTGAACCACCACCTTCCGGAACCTCCTGGTCAGGGACAAATCCAGTTATTTCGGGAGCATTTCACAACTTGGTGCGGGATACCTTAAGCACCGATACAGACCAGAGCAGTAACTTCAAAGAATGTAACGGAAGTCTGGGAAGAAAAAACGTGTGTGCCTATGTTGTCAATAATGCACCTATCCTGGATAATATATCCGCCAAAACCGTGGGAGAAGGAAATAATTTGAGTTTCAGAGTTCATGCCACGGACTCTAATGGGGGAGGTATAATTCTGACAGCGGAAAATCTGCCGACCAACGCTAACTTTTTTGATTCCGGCAATGGAGCCGGGGGTTTTAACTTTTCTCCGGATACCACCCAGGGCGGGGTTTATAATGTGAGGTTTATCGCTTCAGACGGCGAACTGAAAGATACTCTCATGGTGCAGATAACCGTGGCTAACTGCACGGCCAAAGCCGGCGATGTCAATGCCAACAGTTTGGTCAACCTGGGAGATATTGTCTACTTGGTCAATTTTATTTTTAAAGGAGGTCCTGCGCCTTCTCCGATATGCCGGGGAGATGCAAACGGTTCAGGTGGTGCCTTATCCCTCCCCGATGTAATATATTTAGTTAATTTTGTTTTTAAAGGAGCCGCCGCTCCAGTGAAAAGCGATGGCTGTTGTCTGTAATGATTTTTTCTTACTCAGGGAAAAGCTAACTCCGTCTTAAAAGACGGAGCCAAATTATTCATAAACTGTGAAGCTCCCCCGACTTGTCCGAAGCCGGATCCGTCTTTGGCGGAAAAGTCGGGGTTTCTTCAGGCGGGGCGTTTTTTCTTCTTGAGCTGGTTTTTTAGTTTCAAAATTTCATCCCGGAATAAGGCGGCTTTCTCATATTCCATATCGGCGGAAGCTTTTTTCAT
>JBIOYE010000105.1:0-10114 GCA_044870015.1 Candidatus Zixiibacteriota bacterium | reverse complement strand
ATCACTAACCTTTTTGGGAATATCTACACAGGGATTTATACCAATCTTAAAAATTTTAGCCGAAAAAGATTGAGATTTATCATTCATAGCTGTTGAAACTCCAACATTTATGTTGGAGAGATTCATATTATTCCTGGAGCTTGGGGTTTAAACCCCAAGCAATTAAAGAAATTGAAAATTTTGACTGCTCTCCGACCTAAAGGTCGGAGTTTCCTATTTCATTTTGCCGGCTAAGTAATCACTGAATTTTTGTTTATTCAAATAAGAATAAATCTGTGGCAAATTGGCGTCCCCCAAGGAACGACAAAAGTAGCCGTTTTGCCATAAATTTCGTTTTCCGATTTTTTGCTCTAAGAAAGGATATTTCTTGAAAATTATTCGTGATGGATTACCTTTTAGTTTTTGAACGATTTTAGAGACCGCTACAGAAGGTGGGACGGAAGCTAAGATATGGATATGGTCCGTCTCAATTCCAACACCGACCACTTCAATCTTATTTGGCCTTTCAGCTGCAATTTCCGAATAGATTTGATGCTGTTCTTTTTTTAATACAGGTCCTATTATCTTCTTTCTGTATTTCGTGGCAAAAACAATATGATAATTGTTTTGATAAATATTGTGGTTTCCTTTTTTGAAAAATTTGAAATTGATGTTCTTATTCATTTTAGGAAACCTCAACGTTTATGTTGAGGAGACTCAAATTTCATTTCCTTTAGGCAGGCTTTAAAGCTCTGCCTAATTAAAGTAATTTTGACTGCTCCCCGAACTGAAGTTCGGGGTTTCTTGGTATCTGTTTTTTATATTTCTATGCCGTATTCTTTGATTTTCAATCTGAGAGTATTGCGGTGGATTCCTAAAATATCGGCGGCTTGTCCCATATTTCCCTTGGTTTGCTGCAGGACTCGGGTGATATACCTTTTTTCCAATTCTTGCAGGGTCAGATTATCCTCCAGAATCTCCTTTTTCTCCAGAGTCCGGAACTCCGGCAAATCCAAAACATCCAAGACATTGCTGCGGCATAAAACCATCCCTCTTTCTATTACGTTTTCAAGCTCCCGGACATTCCCGGGCCAGCTGTAGTTCAACAAAACATCTTTGGCTTTGAGGGTAATTCCGGCAATTTCTTTGTTCAATTTTTTGGAATGTTTTTTCAGAAAGTGGTCGGTCAAGAGAAGGATATCATCCTTTCTTTCCCTCAAAGGAGGCAATACAATTGAAATCACATTTAACCTGTAATACAGGTCCTCCCGGAATTTTTTCTCCTGAATTCTCTGCTCCAGGTCCTGGTTGGTGGCCGCCAGAATTCTCACATCTATTTTAACTAAGTCTTTACCCCCTAATCTTTCAAATTCCTGGCCCTCTATCACCCTTAATAGTTTGACCTGCATCTCCAAAGAGATATCTCCGATTTCGTCCAAAAATAAAGTGCCTCCGTCAGCTAATTCAAACCTCCCCTCTTTTCGCCGCATAGCACCGGTAAAAGCCCCTCTTTCATACCCAAAAAGCTCTGATTCCAAAAGAGATTCCGGTAAGGCGGCACAGGAGATAGCAATAAATTTTTGATTGGCCCGGTCACTTAAATTATGAATAGCCCGGGCCACCAATTCCTTGCCGGTTCCTGATTCTCCCCTAATTAAAACCGTGGTATCTGATTTAGCCACCTTGGTAATAACGCTTAAAACTTCTTTTATGGGCTTACTTTCTCCCACAATGGTGGTGTCTTTGAATTTTTCTTCCAGTTGGTCTTTGAAATATCGATTTTCCGCTAAAAGAGAGTGAGTTTCACTGGCTTTTTTCAGGATGACACTTAATTCTTCCAAGTCGACCGGCTTGTTGACATAATAAAATGCCCCTTCTTTCATAGCTGAGACCGCGGTCTCAATTGTTCCAAAAGCGGTCATCACTATGACCTGAGTGTCTGGGGAGATTTTTTTGATTCTTTTCAAAAGCTCCAGACCGTCCATACCCGGCATTTTCATATCAATCAAAGCCATCTCATAAAATTTTTCCTCAAAAAGTTTCAAGGCCTGGTCACCGGATTCGGCTAAAGCTACCGAGAACCCTTCTTTTTGCAAGAAGCCGGCCAAGATCTCCCTTTGAGATTTTTCATCATCAACCACCAGCAAGCGATATTTTAGCATAAAGTTTTAATCCAACGGTAAATATATAAAAAAAGTGGTACCTTTTCCTACTTCAGATTCGACCTCAATTTTTCCCCTGTGGTCGGAAATTATTCGGTGGGCAATCGATAAGCCCAAGCCGGTTCCTCTTTCTTTGGTAGTGAAATACGGCTGAAAAATTTTGCTTAGATCTTCTTTGGGAATCCCTTTGCCGCTGTCAGCTATTTTAATCAAAAAATTGTCATTGCTTTTTGAAGTCACAACTGAAATCTTGCCTCCCGCTTCAGTGGCTTGAATAGCGTTTAGAGTGATATTCAAGAGGGCTTTTTTCATCTCCTCCCGGTCGATTCTTAGATTGGCTTCTGCTTTAAAATTATTGTTCAAAGAAATCTTCTTTTCCCCGGCTTCTAATTTAACCAAATTTAGGAGTTCTTCCAAGAATTCCCGGATGTTGACTGGAACCAGACTCAATTTTTGAGCTTTGGTTAAACTTAAAAATTGGTTGACTATATTATTCAATCTCTTAGTCTCGTCAATTATAGACTTCAAAAAGTTTTCATACTCGCTTTTGCCGGTCTCTACCTGAAATTCAGATTTTAATCTTTGAGATGCTATAGCGATAGTATTCAGAGGATTCCTGATTTCATGCGCCACACCGGCCGCCAAATTTCCCAAAGCCGAAAGCCGTTCGGACCTTTTGGTCTCTTCTTCTAATTTCTTAAACTCGGTGATGTCATGAATTACAGCTACCGCACCAGCAATTTTTCTCTCTTCATCAAAAATTCCAGAGCTACCGATTAATAGAGTTTTATTTTCACCGGATACGGTTTTAAAATTAGTTTCAAAATCACGTAATGCTTTCCCCTCATTCAGGGAATCAATCAGTAAACATTCATCCTTAGGAAAGATTGTGCCATATTTTTTTCCTATAACACTTGCTCGTGACAAAGAAAAAAGCTCTTCGGCTATTTTATTCAGCATGACAATATTCCCCTTAGCATCTATAGCCACTACCGCATTGTCCATCGATTCTAAGATATTTCCGGTTAAACTTTCGATTTCTTTGTAAGATTTTTCTAAGGTGAAATAGTTTTGATAAGCTATCACCAGACCGATTACTAAAAATCCCAGAGCAAAAATGATCAGACTAATCAGAATGGTCTGCTTCTGGAAATTGGCGCTAATCAGATTATAATTTTCCAGGGACAAACCGACCCGGAAAATTCCGGCCGGAAATTCCGTTGAAACAAAGGGCTTGACCACTTCCAGAACCTTGCTCCCTTCAAAATCCAGAATTCTGCTTTTGGCCTGATTCTGATTCAAGGCCTCCTGCAGAAAGGGATCTTTTTCTATTTTTAAAAGCTTTTCAATGGTCCTGGAAGCAAACACGATTCCTTCCTGGGCTTGCAGAACAATGTACTCAATCCCGCTTTCCCGGCTGATTTTTTCGATCAAAAATCCGATACCGACAGCTTTTTTTATTTCATCCAGGTAAGAAGGCAGGACTATCAGGGCAATGACTTTTTTTTCTGAACTGCTTTTCTGAACAAACAAAACCCCCCCGGAGTAAGAGCTGGATAATCCTGAAATTTCCAGCAAAGCCTGGTTATCTTCTCCTTTTAAAACGGATCTTATTTCCGGCAAAAAATTACCCAAAGAATCCAGATAGATTTTTTTGTCTTTAATTTTGGCACTGCTTTTCAAAATTTCAGCGCTGGTAGAAAGAATATCCAGACGCAGAAGCCCGGTTTTGCCGGCCAATTCGGCCAGAAGATTTTCGCTGAGCGTGCCCGATTTCTCCCAATTCTCAATCAAAAGAGCGATATCAGACAGATCATCAATCAAGGCCTGTTCGATTAAAGCATTGGAGGTCAGTGTATTTTCGCTGGCTAAAATTAAGGCCTGGATCAGGGCTTTCCCCTGGGTCTCCATCACTTCCAGCATGCTGGCTTTGCTTTTTTGAATTATATAGGAAGTCACCAGAAAAATTAATGCTCCCAAAAGTACCACCAAAATGATTAAATACCTGATTCTGATATGGGTCAAAAACTTGCGGAAGGACAACTGCGGCATGGCTTAGGCCTTCAAACCGAAGTAGAATAAAGCTATGGAGGAAATCACGATAATAATGATGAGCAGAATGGCTACATAATTGTAAAATTTAGAATTGGTATATTTCCCCATAATCTTGGGATTATTAATAAGCATCAGCATAAAAATTAAAATCAGAGGTAAAAGAATCCCATTTATTACCTGAGAAATATACATAATGGGAATCAGAGGAATTCTGGGAGACAAAATGGCAATTGCCCCCACGCCAATCAACAAGGTATACAGCCCAAAAAATTGAGGTGCTTCGGAAAATTTTTTATTCACCCCGTTTTCCCAGCCCATTCCCTCACAAATAGTATACGCAGTGGATAATGGTATAATCGAGGCGGCAAATAATGATGCGTTCAATAGACCAAAAGAAAATAAAAGAGTGCAATATTTTCCAACTAAAGGTTCCAATGCCAAAGCAGCATCTTTGGCGGTTTCAATTCTGATTCCATTTTTAAAGAGGGTCGAGGCACACACCATGATGATAAAAAACACCACCACGCTCACTATTATACTTCCTAAAATTACATCCAAACGAGAATGCCTATAGTCCCTAATTTTAACATTTTTTTCCACAATGGAGGATTGTAAATAAAACTGCATCCAGGGGGCAATGGTTGTTCCAATTAGGCCTAGTAACATAGCTAGACTGGCTGGGTCAAAAGAAACCTTGGGATTCAAAAATCCGCCTTCGACTTGACCCCATTCGGGTTCGACCATAAAACCGGTGATGATATAGGTGATATAAAATGCACTGGCTCCTAAAAAAACTTTTTCTATTGAGCGATAGTTCCCTTTAACTGCTAAAAGCCAAAGGAAGATGGCAGCCAAGGGTACTACGATTTGTCTTTTGATATTGAGAATCTCTAAGGCCGAAGCGATACCGGCGAAATTCGCTATGATATTTCCTAAATTAGCTAAAAATAAAGCCAGTAACACGTAAAAAGTGGTTTTTACTCCGAATCTTTCACGGATTAAATCCGACAGACCTTTGCCGGTAACTACTCCCATCCGGGCTGACATATCCTGGACTACAATCAAGGCTAAAGTAATAGGAATCAAAGCCCACAAGAAAGAGTAGCCAAAATGAGCCCCCGCTAAAGAGTAAGTGGTGATACCGCCGGCATCGTTGTCTACATTTGAGGTAATTATGCCCGGTCCCATTACGGAGAGAAAAATCAAAACCTGTTTCCAGCGCTTTTTTATCGTTTTCGGTTTTTTAGCCGGCATGTTTTATTTAAGCAATTTTTCTTTTCTTAGGGTGCCTGAATTCGGGCATTTCCGCCTCTATGGCATCTTTCAAGGTAACGATTCCCTTTATAATATTATTTTCATCCACCACCGGAACCACAACGTAGTCATATTTTCTGAAAAAATTGACAACCTTTCTTTTGGAGTCGTTGACTTTGAGTTTTTTGACTCTCTTATTCATAATTTTCTCCAGCGTGCTGTCCGGAGCGGCCAGAAGCAGGTGCCTTAAACTTAACACGCCTAGAAGCTGTTTTTGTTCGTTGGTGATATAGACATAATAGACGACTTCAGAAGCCAAAGCATGTTTTCGAATCTGTTCAATGGCTTGAGCCACGGTCAAATATTTCAGAAGTGTGATAAAATCTACGGTCATCAAACTTCCGGCGGTTCCTTCCGGATAAGCCAGGAGGGTTTCCAGCTCTTCCCTTTTTTCCTTTTCCATGGCTCGGATGATGATTTCTTTTTTCTCTTCCGGCAGGTCAGCCAATAAATCAACGGCTTCATCCGGCGCCATTTCTTCAATAATGTCTGAGGCCTTTTCCTCCCCCACCGTTTCAATCAATGACACACCTACCTCCGGATTAACTTCTTCCAAAGTCTCTGCTGCGGTTTCTACGTCCAATGATTTAAACATGGCTTCTCTTTTTTCCCGGTCTAATTCTTCCAGAAGGTCGGCCAATTCGGAAGGATGAATCTCGGTCAATTTCCTCTGAGTGACATTCAGCTTTAGGTCTTCTTTGAAAGGGTCTTTGGCTAAGGGCTGGACGTATTTCCAGGCGATTAATTTATTGGGAACCTGGTAGGCAAAAAACCAGTTGGTCAGGGCATCCATTGCTCCGATAAACCCCAGTCGGCGTAAAATAGCTCGAATCCCGACATCCACGTGGACCAAGCGTAACTCTCCGTGATTGATCAGGAAATGTAAGTCATTGACCCTTTCAATCTTGGAGCCGTAGGTGTCCACCACTTGTTTATCCATAATTTCATCCCGCAGGAGAAGTTCCTGCGGTTTGCTGTGATAGTTTTGAAATTTAGCCGAAGCATCCCCCTTCAATTTGATGACGTTACCTTCCAGGCTAAGCACTTCCTCCCAGCCGATTACTTTGGTGGTTTTGGAACGGGGAGAGACGACACATAACTGTGTCACTTTGGGGAAAACTTCACCGATTTGAACTATTAAATCGTTCAATTTCCCCAGGGCATTGCCGGTTTCGTCCACCACCCTTCGGTCCAAAAGCTCGCTTAAAAAGATAAACATCCTTAAGTCGTTTTTGTCCATATTCATATTTATTTTCGGAAAATTAATCCAACCGAACAGCTAAATGGCTGAATTACTTTTCCCGTAAATTTGTAAATCATTTTCAAAATAAACCATAGTAGATGAACAGTCAATTAAAATTTCCAAATCAGTCTGAGAACTCAGGTTCTCTAAAATCTACGTCAAAAGGAAGAAGTTTTGGAAAGTTTCGAATTCCTGGGCCGGAACAATCCTTTCGTAGAATAAAGAGCTAAACAATGAAACAGAAGAGAATGGAGAATTTATTTTTTGAGCCGGATATGATTGGAAAAAATCCAGCCTCGGTCGTTGTGGTAGGCTTCTACCCGGTATACTCCCGGCTTAGCCGTTACATACTCCAGCTTAGCATCCAGGGCTTCTTTGGCCAGATTTCCGTTATGAATCAACTTCAGGTGAGCTGTGGCTGGAGTTTTAACTTTAATTTCGGCTTTTCCTCTGATAGTTATTTCATCCCCTGCGGTTCCCTTTTCATTTCCACTCTCAATGCAAAACTCAAAACCCCTGGCATCTCCCCAGGCACAATTAGAAATAAATATATTACAATTTTTTATGGCTGAAAAAAGCTGTTTTTTGGCCGTCAAAAAGTCTTTTGAAAAGGGTTCCTTCAGCAAAACATGGGTTCGAATAGATTTGAATTGCACTAAATAGGGGAAAATGGTCAGTCGGAATGGCCCTATGGTATAAGGATGGGCGTGAGCATCCACCCCTCCGATTCCCACCACTTTTCTCATCTGGGCTTCTTTATCCCAGATATCTAAAATTCTTGCTGTTGGTCCTTTTAAGGATTTACGTGGATGTAAAACCATTTTGAGTTGATTGAATTTAGTCAGCTTCTCCATCCATTCGGACATCTGATTCCAGATTTCAATTCCGTCAAAACCGGAAACTTCCCAGGCGGTCCAGGGATAGGGAGGGTATTGAGGCAGCTGATTTCTGACCTCATCTGGATGGGCGATAATCCCCAACCCTCCTCTTTTCTTGACTTCCTGCACGTATTCAGCCACTGACATTTCTTGCGGCAGAACTTCCTCCAGATTGAAGGCCAGATAATGATTTTTGTTTTTAAGGTCGTTAATTTCATATCCGATAATCACCAGAGTTTTACCAAACCAGCCCTCCTGCCCGGCTTTGAGGGATTTCAAAGTCATATGGTCGGTCAGCATTAGAAAGTCCAGACCGGCCTCCTGTCCGATTTTTATTATCTCCGGCACCGGCTTGGAGCCGTCCGAGTCGGTGGAATGGATGTGGATGCATCCGATGTATTCGTGCATAATTTTTTTAGCTTTAACCGATAATTTATAATGGCTGAATTGAAATCATTTTAACTCTTCTCAAATTTATTCGGTACTTTGAGCAGAATCCACCAGCCCAAAAACATCATCAGGGCCAGAGAGAAAATTGCAAAACGATATTGAATGGATTCCAGAACCGGTTCAGAAACAATGATTCCCGTAGACTCAAGCAATACCACTACCTTCTTCGTCAAAAAGGAATCCTTTTTAAAGTGTAAAACCACCAGACCCCAAATTAAAGGTCCCACAATGGCGGCTACTCTTCCAAACAGGGAATATAAACTAAAAAACTGTCCCATCTTACTTTTGGGAACCAAATCGGTCAAGAGAGGACGGGAGGCGGTCCAAACTGAACCCAAAAGAATGCCCACAATTGAACCCAAGATCCAAAACCAAATCTTGGAAGTCATTAAAATTACTGAAATCAAGGAAAAAAACCAGCCCAGAAGAACCAGCGACAAGGTCTTTTTGGGACCGATCTTGTCACAAACCCAGCCGCATAAAAGTGAGCCGATGGCGGCGGAGAGAGTTGAAACCATAAATAGCCAGATCTTACCGGTTTCCGAAAAACCCATCACCAGTTGAGCGTAAACTGCCATAAATAAAATGACCGTGGCAATGGCATCCCCGAAGAAAAAATTGCTGATTAAAAAGCGTAAAACACCCGGATATTTTTTGGTATTGGCTAAGCCATCCCAGATTTCTTTGAAAGACTGTTTTATTTTGATTTTGACAGGATGTCTCACTCTTTCCTCTTTTACCCATAAAAAAGTAGGCACACAAAATAAGAGAAAGAAAACTGCGGTGGGAATGAAGGCCTGCTGGTTGCCGGTTCCGGCAAAAATTTTTCCCTGCACGAATGGCAAAACCAAAAGCATTCCAATTATAGCACCTACATAGCCCAAAGATACCCCCAGACCGGAAACTTGCCCTATTTTTTTAGCCGGAGCCACATCAGTGAGTAAAGCATTGTAAAAAACCAAACCACCTTCATAGCAAAAAACCGCCACTCCGAAGAAAAGTAAAGCTAAAAGAATTTGTGAGGAAGAGTTCGAAAGACTGACCACACCTACTAAAAAAGTGGTTATAATACAAACTAAAGTTAGATATAATAGAAATTTCTTCTTATTTCCGGCAGAATCCGAAATGGCACCCAAAGGCGGCATGGTCAAAGCCCCTAAAAACATGGCGGTCGAATAGGTGATGCTGTACCAGATATCCTCCATCCCTTTGTCAATGATTATCCAGGGTGCAAAGTAGAGGGTTACAATGTTCATGGAGAAAATGGTGTTGGCAAAGTCGTAGATGGCCCAGCCCCAAACTTCCTTTCCGAATTTTAAAGTCTTCGGTTTCTCAAACTCTACCGCTTCATCTATTTCCATAATTATTTATTTTAGATGATTGGCAAGGCTAAGCCCCAAGATAATCCCTAATCCGTCTGCTATCAAATCTTTGTAGCTGAATTTTCCTTTCGGTTTTTTGCTATCCCAGGTTTCTTTTCCAAGGGCAAGGGTTAAAACCAAACCGGAGGAAAAATATCGGGAGGATTCTTTGGTATTGAGATAAGACCTATGATAAACTTCATAGGAGAAAACAGTCAGATGAGTGGAAAGAAAAAAGTGCTGAAATTTGTCAAAGCCGAACCATTTGTCTTGGGTGACTTTCTCTTGGGCTGAGGCGGTGGTAAAAAGAATAGAGAAGATTAAAACTAAGGTTTTACGTTTCAATCTCGGAACTCCCAGCTTACCCCCCAGAAATAGTTTCTTTTAGGCATGTTGAAATCTCCGAAGGTGCGGTAGGTTTGATTGGTGATATTTTCTAAGGCGTAGAAGATGAAGAAATCTTTGACTCTTACGCCTATTTTGGCATTTGAAATAAAATATCTAGTCAGAGAGTTGGTCAGATTTGGATTATCAACAAATTCGTTTTCCGAGGATATTGTCATTTGGAGTAAATTTTTTACCAAGTAAGGATTATATGCAATAAATAAGTAGCCAGAAGTGAGATCCAAACCATATCCCGAGTAATCCTTAGACTGTAAATTGATTTTAAAA
>JBIOYE010000104.1:0-8216 GCA_044870015.1 Candidatus Zixiibacteriota bacterium | reverse complement strand
TACTGTAACGCCCTATTTTATATAGGGCGTACGTCCTGTGTGAAACAGGACGTTACACTTAACTAAACAAAAACCCAATACTCAAAACCAAACCGGTAAAAAAATGCAGCTTGATAGTCAGGGGCTTGGCTTTGAAAATATTCTGGCTTTCAGCATTCTTCCAGGTAAAAAAGATAATCCGGGCCGCCATGGGAAAAGTAATAAAAGAAAACATAGAAGCCAAGGGAATTTTCCCCAAAATTAGACTGAAAAATATCCACAAATAAGCCGCCAATATCAGATAGATAAAAATCAGAGCCGCCCTTTTTTTGCCCCACCGCACCAAAGGATTATTTTTCTGGTACTTCTTATCCGCCTCATATTGTGGAAAATGATGAATCAATAAAATCGCCGCCACCAGAAAACCCACCGGAATCGAAGCCCAGAAGCTGGTTTCCGAAATCCTCTGGGACTGTGCAAATTCAGAAGCCATCACCGCCAGGGGTCCGAAACATAAAAAGGTGACCGGCTCCCCCATCCCCAAATAGCTCAATCTCAACGGAGGCGCCGAATAAAAGAAAGCTATCACAAACCCGACAAAACCAATCAGCAAAATCACATGCTTCTGGGAAGTGAAATCAAGATACAAACCAATTACGCCACCCAACAAGAAGAAAAAAAGTGAGAAATAAAGAATGGCTTTAGGGTTTTTCACCAAAAGAACAAAAGAATCTTTTTTCTGCTCATCCACCCCGGTTTGGGAATCGAAATAATCGTTGGCCAGATTCACACCGATTTGCAGGAATAGCAATGCCAATAAAGCCAGAACAAACCGTCCCAGGACGAAAACATTTTGTTCATAATGAGAGATGGAGGTTCCCAAAAGAACCGGAATTACGGCCGCAGTGTAAATCGGCAAATTAAAAGCCCGGTAAAACTGGTTTGACTGGCTTGACACCTAATAATAATTGGAAGAAAAAGTTGGAATGTCAATTCAAAAGTATAAATTAAAAACGCCCCAGCCAATTTGCCAGGGCGTTTTTAAAAAATCTAATCGGACCAGTTTACTTAGGAGCCGCCTCGGTAGTGGTAGTAGCAGTGGTCTTGGGAGACAGTTTTTCCATGGCCATTGCGGTCTTCTCCTCCATCATTTTGGCCGTACCAGCTGCATCCTTAGCGGCCATGGCGGTGGCTTGTTCATGGCAGGCATGAGAACAACAAGCATACTTCTTCCCCTCAATCGTCAGGTATTCGGTCTTGGAATCTGGGGTAAAAACCTTGCCACAACCACAGACAGCAAATACATTAGCCGCCGATGTGGTTGTCGTAGTGGTTTTGGTAGCTTTGGGGGTCTCCCCCTTGGCATAGACAGAAGTAAATGCCAGAGCTAAAACCAGAACCAGAATACCTCCCAGGATAAAAAGTTTTTTACTCATAAATCCCTCCTTTTGTTATAACTTTGATACGATATTCGGTTGAGTATTAGCAAAAATTAAAAATTTTTTTAATAAATAGAATGGAGATTGGCAATAGAGCTAAAAAAATGAGCAGAATGTATTTCTTAAGAACAAATTCGCTTAAAAGACTTGACAAGGGGGAAATTTTATATTAGAATAATACCAAATTTTCAAGTTAGACAGACGCTAAAAATTAACAAAAGGAGGAGCTTATGAAAAAATTATTATTGGTAACAATAATAGTTTTGGCGGCTTTGATTTTAGTCTGGGCCGGCGGGGAGAAAACAGGTAAAACCCCCTGGAGCATAAAAGCCAGCTATATCGAAGCCTGCAGTTGCCGGATGTTTTGTCCCTGCTATTTCTCCACCAATCCAGACAGAGGTATGTGTGAGTTCAACAACGTCATTACGATTAAGAAAGGAAATTTTGGTTCTACTAAATTGGATGGGTTGAAACTCTGGCTGACTGGTGACTTGGGAGGAGATTTTGGGGATGGACAAGCAGAGTGGTTGGTGGTGACCGTGGAACCTACTACCACGGAGGAGCAGATTGAAGCCATCGGTAAAATTTTCTCGGTAATTTACCCGGCCAAATGGAATGATTTTAAAATTGACAAAAAGAAAATCACCATGGAGTTCGGGGAGAAGCCTCATGCTACATTAGGAAACGGAGAAGCGGAAGTGACATTGGATATGATCAAGGACAAACATGGAAAACAGGTGGTTATCAACAACTTGAATTACTGGGGAGCTAATTCTAATACCGGTTTTAGAGTAGGATATGGCACTCACCGCTATAAGGGGAATGGAAAAGAATTTGAGTGGGAACATGTGAACGGATTTTTGATTGATATCGAGGGTAAAGGAGAGATTTAAAGAGGGTTTCTGCAGCAAAGCCACCTCAATTCGAGGTGGCTTTTTTATTTTTAATGTAACGCCCCGTTTTATACGGGGCGTAAGCCCTATGTAAAATAGGGCGTTACAAAACTGACCTCTCCCCAACCCTCTCCTTAGAGGAGAGGGAGACATTAATCTCCCATCATATTCTCAATTGAATTATAATACAAATCTTTCAGCTGTTCCGATGAAACATCAATCCAATCGTTTATGATTAATCTGTCTGAAGTCACATTTCCGATTGCTTCAAACGGAACCTTATATTTTTTAGCAATTTTTTCTAATTTTTTCAGTGAATCAGGAGAAATACTTACCACAATTCTAGATTGGGTCTCACCGAAAAGCAAAGCAATGCTTCTGATTTTATCAGCCAAATTTATTTTAGCACCAAATATTCTGTCCGGATTGGTAATACAAGATTCTGCCAAAGCAATTGCCAATCCACCTTCGGAACAATCGTGGGCTGATTTTACAATTCCGGCCTGAATAGCTGCCAGACAGGCTTCTTGCACCATTTTTTCAAAATTTAAATCTATCTGTGGAGGTTTTCCTTTGACCAAATTATGGATAACTTTCAAATATTCAGAACCGCCCAATTCTGCTCCGCCAGTGGCGGATACGCCTCCGGCGTATTTATTTTTTCCCAATAAAACAATCAAATCACCCTCTTCTTTGAACCAGGAAGTTGTGATATGTTTTAAATCTTCGATTAAACCCACCATGCCCACCACCACCGTGGGATAAACGGCTCGTTTCTGGTCTGTATCTTCATTATAAAAGCTAACATTTCCGCCGGTGACCGGAGTCTCCAAAATTTCACAAGCTTTCCCCATACCCATCACGGCTTCATAAAAGGTCCAGAATATCTCTTTGTCATAAGGGTTGCCAAAATTCAAGCAGTTAGTTATTCCTAAGGGTCTTCCTCCAGAACAGACTACATTCCGAGCCGATTCAGCCACTGCAATCTGTCCTCCGATGGAAGGGTCCAGATAAATATATCTGCCATTTCCGTCAGTTTTTACTGCCAGAGCCTTATTAGTATTTCTGATTCTCAAAACTGCGGCATCGGAGCCGGGTTTAATCACGGTGTTGGTTCTCACCGAAGTATCATATTGCTGGTAGACCCAGATTTTGGAAGCGATATTGGGTGATGAAATTAATTTTAATAAAACCTCGTTGTAATCTTTTGGCTCTGGAATCTCAGATAGTTTCAATTTATTTAGTTTATCGAAATATTTGGGTCGTTGCTTTTCTCTTTGATAAACCGGGGCTCCGCCTCCTAATACCAAAGCTTTGGCCGGGATTTCTGCTACCACTTTCCCATTATTTTTCACTCTCAAAATCTCATCATCAGTTACTTTTCCGATTATCACAGAATTCAAATCCCATTTAGAGAATATTTTCTGAACTTCTTTTACTTTATCTTTTTTGGCAACCACCAACATTCTCTCCTGGGATTCTGACAGCATGATTTCATAAGGGGTCATATTCTCTTCCCGTAACGGCACCAAGGCCACATCAATTTCCATCCCGCAGTTTCCTTTAGCAGCCATCTCCGAAGAAGAACAGGTTAAACCGGCTGCTCCCATATCTTGGATTCCTACCACATAACCACTCTCAATGGCTTCCAAAGTTGCCTCAAGCAAAAGTTTCTCTGTGAACGGGTCACCAATCTGCACTGATGGTCGCTTGCTCTCTGATTTTTTAGAAATCTCCTCCGAAGCGAAAGTGGCTCCGTGGATTCCGTCTCTGCCAGTCGAAGAACCCACAATTAAAACCGGATTTCCCACACCGGCGGCTCGGGCGAAAGCCATTTTATTTTTTTTGACCAGGCCGACCGCCATGGCGTTCACCAGGGGATTGGATAAATAACAGTCCTCAAAATAAATTTCCCCTCCTACAGTGGGAACTCCGAAGCAGTTACCGTAATCGCCGATGCCCCGAATCACTCCGTCCATTAAGTACCGGGCTCGTTGATGTTTTAATTCCCCGAATCTTAAAGAATCCAGACAGGCGATGGGTCTGGCACCCATGGTGAAAATATCCCGCAATATGCCGCCGACTCCGGTGGCGGCTCCTTGATAGGGCTCAACTGCGGAGGGATGATTATGGCTTTCGATTTTGAAGACTACGGCAAGGTTATTTCCTAAATCTATGGCGCCGGCATTTTCTTCTCCGGTTTTGACGACGAGGCGTCGACCCTCTCGGGGGAGTTTTTTCAATACTTTTAAAGAATTTTTGTAGGAGCAATGCTCGGACCACATTACCGAAAAGATGCCCAGTTCGGTGAAGTTGGGTTTGCGGCTTAAAATCCGGCAGATTTTTTGGTACTCTTCCGGGGTTAGACCGTGGTCGGAGATAACTTTTTTGGTGATTTTGGGTTCTTTCATTTAGGTGTCTAAATAGTAAAAATATATTTTTAAAATGGAAAGTCAAGGGAACAAGAAAAGCTCCGGGAGATATACAGAGCTTCCAAAACGAATTTTTATTGAAAGTAAATTCTTTTACTCAAATCCCAACTGCTTTTTAGCTTCCTCCGACATCCGGGAAGGGTCCCAGGGCGGGTCCCAGACCAACTCCACAGCCGCTTCGGTCACTCCCGGCAGAGCCAAAATTTTACTCTGGGCATCCTGCGCCATATGGTCCCCCATGCAACATCCTTGAGTAGTCAGAGTCATCTTCACCGCCACTTTTCCCGGCTCTGACACCTGCACATCATAAATCAGCCCCAAATCCACCAAATTGATGGGAATTTCCGGGTCGTAGCAGTCCTTTAACGCTTCAAAAACTTGTTCTGTGGTTATCATGAATTTCTCCTTTTAGGTAAAAAATATACGAAATGAAGAATCCAAATACTTATGCTTCAAAAAAAATAATATAATCAGTTTTTCAAAGCAAGCTATTATAAGTCAACTGACCCCTCCCTAACCTTCCCTCAAAGGGGAGAGGTCAGTCGGTTTAACTAAAATTCAGCCCCTAAAGAGAAATAATAAATCGGCTTAGCCGAGACCGAGTGAAAATCGGTTCTCCAGGCCGTGTCATATTTCAAAACGAGAAATCCCAGATTAGCTCTGGCGCCGAACCCGAAGCCGGATTTCAAATCCTTAAGCCGCCAGCCGCCGAACTCAGTTGTAGTCCCTTTGAATTTTTTGGTATCGTTCCAGGCCGCTCCCAGGTCGTAAAAAATATTGCCGCTAACCTGTGATAGCACCATCGGGAGAGGGAATTTCATGGCAAAATATTCGATAAAAGGATATCTGAATTCAAAATTCATCAGACCGTATTTGGTTCCCTGAAGATCAAAATAGTCATACCCCCTGAGAGGAGTTATCATTCTGGAGAAATACAAACTTTCCATGCTGTAGATATTCTTAAAGGTGTAATCCGGGGCGATCCAGTTACCCACTCCCCCCAAGTAGAATAAGCGGGGGTCCGGTCCGTAGCTGGCTCCACCGGAAAGCCGTAAAGCAAAACTGTATCTTTTCTTGAAATGCCAGTATTTGCGGTAATCCAACCAGGCCGATTGGAAGGCTATCGACTTACTGGAAATTTTGGGTGCCCATTCATAAGTCAAGCGGTAACGGCTGCCGTTAACCGGCCCGGTCAGTCCCCAGATGACCGTATCATTGATCCAGGACAAGTCGAAATATAAAATCTTGCTGAAACGGTCATCGTATATGCCGGAGCCGGGAGGGTAGTCGTCGTAATAGAAGCGGTCCACCGCCAG
Source organism: Candidatus Zixiibacteriota bacterium (assembly GCA_044870015.1). GTDB lineage: Bacteria > Zixibacteria > MSB-5A5 > DSPP01 > RBG-1 > RBG-1. The sequence continues at coordinate 2,157 of JBIOYE010000104.1, read as the reverse complement.
ATAATTGACATCCGCTTCGGCTCGGGTAAAAGTAGACAGAGGCAGAGAGGCACCTCCTAAAATGGCAAAAATTCCATCCCGGAAGAGCCGGTCCAGTTCGTCAATATAATAGTAGTTAGTGCGCATAAGCCCCAGACCGATATCGATTCTTTTGGCCGTGTACTGATAAAAAATCTGAACGTTGGACTGGCTGATGGCGTTGAATAAATCGGTGGCAATGAATAAATTGTGATTCCCCATCAAATCGCTGATAGCCAGAAAGGACTGCCCTCTGAATCCGAAGAAAGCGTCATACCCTACATTACCGGAGACCAGATCCGGAGTAAATTTCAATTTATATTTTTTCTTTTTGTATTCCCCGTCCGGCAATTTGAAACTTAAAGTAGTATCTTTAGCAGTACTATCAATCATTGCGATAGCAGTATCAGCTGCCGTCGCGCCGGTATCGGTTTTTTCTCCTATGCTATATTCTGTTTCCGGAGTTTTATAAACATAGGAGCTGAATTCTGTTTGGTTTTCCTTGCTGGACTGGGAAGTATCACTCTTCTCAGTTGCGGCCAGAGTATCTGAAACCGAAGTTTTCTTTTGTTGGTTCAAAACAAACTCGGTGGGTGCTAACTCTTCGCCGGGTTTGGTCTTGGGTAAAATCTCCTTCAAGACAAAAATATCCCAGCCCCCTTTGTAAAAACAGGAGAAAGCGATTTTTTCTCCGTCCGGAGACCAGGTGGGGTTAAAACAGCCGGAAATCACGTTGGTTACAGGGTAGGTCTTCAAACTGTCCAGTTCATGAATATACAGGTTGTCGATTCCGTTTTTGTTGGAAACAAAACAGATTTTTCTCCCATCCGGTGAAAAGCAGGGCATGCGGCTGTTGCCGAATTCTGTAATCAGGGGCCTAAGTTTCTGGGAAGTGGTTTCCCAAAGCAAGAGGTTATATTGCCCATATTTGTATTTTTCAAAAGCAGTAGAGTCGGAGCTTAAGGGCCGGTCAGAGACAAACACCAGACTGTTTCCATCCGGTGACCAGACCGGGTCTAGCTCGGTATAGGGGTCATCTGTAATTTTTACCAGCTTTTTGTCTTTAAGATTATAAGAATACAGATCCGCCTGCCCGTCTTTGACTCCCACGAAGACGATTTTTTCTTCATCCGGCGACCAGGTGGGAGAAAACATAGAACTGAAACCGAACTTAAATTTTTTGAATATTTTTTTCTTTTTGACATTGACCAAGCATAAGGCATCCTCGCCTTTGCTTTTACTCACGAAGGTAAGCTTGGAACCATCTTTAGACCAGGAGATACCGCTGATATATGAATGCAGTGATTCCAAATCTCCGGACCTTTCCCCTTTGACCACCCTTTCTATAACTTTTCCGTCAATAGCAGAGATGATATAAATTTCTGTGTAATCGGACTTATCCGAAAAGATAGCCAGGCGGTCGCCCTGGGGGGAATAAGCCGGTTTTTCGTTGAAAAAAGAGCCGTCTTTTTCATGAAAGGTAAGCTGTTTGGCGAAATCCTTGGGCTCTTCTCTTTTGGCCAGCTCCGGCCAGTACTCTTTTTTCAGAGTCTTCATCCATTCCTCGGTCAGCCCCTTCTGGTCTAACCCGATGGCGGCCTTGAGAGCTTTATCCATGCTGAGATGGATTTTACCCTTATTCAAAATTTCAGCTATTTTCTCCTTGCCGTAACGGTCCACGATGAAACTCAAAACCGACTGCCCCTGCTTGTAAGCCAGAAATCCCCCCACATACTCCAGGGGTTGCAGATAATTGTGAATGGCGGCATCCCGCAGAATCATATCGGCCTGATAATCCAAGCCGTAGCGGGAAGAGTACTCGGCATAGCCTTCGGCAAACCATAAGGGTAATTCAAATAAAGCTTGCCGGCTCAAAATCGAGCGGATGATATTTCCATACAGCATATCAAAAATCATAGCATGGGTCAGTTCATGGTGCAGCACATGGCGGAAATCTTCATAAGACCCCATAAAAGGAATCACCACCCGGTTTTTGAAGGCCTCGGTAAAACCTCCCACCCCTTCCGGCAGGAGCTCGGGGGTGACGTTGGTCTGCTGAAACTCGTTGTGGGAGTTGTAAATGATTACCGGCACCCGCTTATTCAAGGAATATCTCAACTCTTCTTTAACAGTCTGGTA
>JBIOYE010000103.1:0-4608 GCA_044870015.1 Candidatus Zixiibacteriota bacterium | reverse complement strand
TAATCGAGCAACTTATAAAATTTTTTATTGATGGAAAAAAAGGGCAAGTTAATTTGCAGTCAGACTGACCTTCTCAATATTATCACTAAAAATTTTTTCAGATTTTACTCACTTTCAATCTCTGCAGGCGGTGACCCAGCTTTTCATAAACCGTAAACTTAAAGCCCAAAAGCTCGATGGTTTCATCTGCGGCCGGGGCTCGGCCCAATTTATTGGTTATCAAATTACCCACCGTTTCCCCATCCTTGGGAGGCAGTTGGGACTGGAAAATCTGATTGAAATCATCCACCCTCATGCCGGCATTAACCAGAGCGGTCCCGTCCGAAAGGAAGTCCACCTCTTTGGCCATCTCGATGTCATGCTCATCTTGAATTTCCCCCACTATCTCTTCTAAAATATCTTCCAAAGTTATCAGCCCAGAGGTCCGGCCGAACGAGTCCTGCACCATAGCAATGTGATTCCGATTTCTTTGAAACTCTTTCAAAAGCTCGGAAACTTTTTTATTCTCCGGAATGAAATAGGGCTTCCGAATGATATCATTCAAAATTATGAGTGCCTGGTGCTGTAAGATATTGAGGATATCTTTGGTATGAATAATGCCTATGATGTTATTTATGTTCCCCTGATAAATAGGAATCCGGCTGAACCCCTCTTCGGTCACGGTGCGGACCAGTTTTTCCTGGTCGCTGTTGATATCCAGAGCCACTATTTCCGACAAGGGAGTCATTACTTCCTTGACCGATTTGTCGGTGAACTGAAAGATGGAGTGAATCAGCTCCTCTTCGTGTTTTTCGATAGTTCCTTTTTCCCGGGCCTCCTGGACCAAAAGTTTAATTTCTTCTTCTGAAGCGGAGTACACTTTTTCAATCGGCTCCCGCCCTCCGAATAAATTCACCAAAGCTTGGCTGGGAATGGTTAGAATTTTCAATAAAACTCCGGCAATTTTAGAAAGCAGATTAACCGGGCCGGCTATTTTTAAAGCCACTTTTTCGGAATGCAAAACCGCAAAATACTTGGGAAAAAGCTCTCCGATTAATAAGGATAAATATGAAATTGAGATTACCACTATCCCGATGGCGATTTCTTCGGCTGATTTTTGCACCCACAGAATAGGGATTTTGGCGACTTGAGGAGTTAAGACCGATACTATTCTGGCACCTCCGATTACTCCGGCTAAAGTCCCCACTAAGGTGATTCCGATTTGGACGGTGGCTAAAAAGCGGTTGGGGTCCTCCTGCAGTTTTTGGGCTACCTGCGCTTTCTTATTTCCTTTTTTGGCTAACTGGCGGATTTTGGATTTGCGGGCGGCCACTAAAGCAATTTCGGATAAAGCAAAGAAGCCGTTGACTAAGATTAAGAGTAGAATTATGATTATTTCTAGGCTGACTTGTTTCATTTTCTCGGAATATAAGTTAAGATACCCGTCTAATAGGATTTAATTCCTTGATTCCACATTCTGTCTTAATATAACTAAGAATTTCAATAAAAGTTAAAAGAAATCAAGGTTTGGGAAATTTCATATAAGCCAAAGAATAATAATGAGTTATGATAAACATTATTGGGGGATGCGATATTATAATAAGATCGGACAAAGCATAAAAAAAGCCCGCTAAAGGCGGGCCTTGGGCGAAAAAAATATTTTACATTATATGATGCGATAGCTCTTCCAATCTTTTGATTCTTTCCCCCACCGGAGGATGAGTAGAGAATAGCGTTGCTATCCCTTTACCGGAGAGAGGATTGACGATAAACATATGAGCCGTTGATGGATTGGCATTCAGAGGAAGTTTTAAGTTGGTGGCGTGCAGTTTCTTTAAAGCATTCGCCAAAGCCAAGGGCTTATGGGAAATTTTAGCTCCGGTTTCATCGGCCTGAAATTCTCGGGAGCGGGAAATTGCCATCTGAATTAATAAAGCGGCCAAAGGGGCCACTATGGCCATAAGTAACAGCCCCAGACCATTTCCCCGGTCACGGTCACGTCCCCCTCCTCCAAAAATTGCGGCCCACTGGGCCATATGGGCCAACATTGAGATAGCACCGGCTACAGTGGCGACTACCGAGGAGATTAAAATATCCCTATTTCTTACATGACCCAATTCATGCGAGATTACCCCTTCCAATTCATCCTGGTCTAAAATTCTCAAAATCCCTTCGGTGACCGCTACGGCTGAGTGAGATGGATTTCTGCCGGTGGCAAAAGCATTGGGGGTGTCGGTCGGGATTAGGTAAACTTTGGGCATAGGCAAGCCCGCTTTCTGAGTGGTTCTTCTGACCAAATTTACCAAATCCGGAGCTTCAGCTTCGGTTACTTTTTTAGCCCGATAGATACCCAAAACAATCTTATCCGAGAACCAGTAAGAGATAAAATTCATCACTCCGGCAAAAATCAAGGCTATCAGCATCCCCTGCTGACCACCTATCAGATTTCCGATAAAAACCAGAAGTAAAGTCAGAAGGGTCAACAAAAATGCGGTCTTCAAAATATTCATCTTTTCTTAAAACCTCCTTTAACTATCTGAAAAATTGTAAATTATAACTTGGTTGTCAAGCTGTTTTCTCGCTTAAGTTACGATATAGACCAAAGAAAGTTTGTTTACCCCGAGCAAAGTCGAGTGGGCAAAATCGGTTATTGTGTTGAGAATCAAAGAGTTAACGCAAAATCTTAATTATGGCATAACTTAAAAAAGCAATCAAAAAGCTTCCGGGAATGGTCAGAACCCAAGCCCAAATGATTCTCCTTGCCACCCCCCAGCGGACAGCTGAAAGTCTTATTGTCGAACCTACTCCTAAAATTGACCCGGTTATGGTGTGAGTTGTGGAAACCGGAATCCCAGCTATGGCTGTTCCGAATAAAGTAATAGCTCCGGCAGTTTCAGCACAAAAACCACCTACTGGTTTTAACTTAGTAATTTTCATCCCCATAGTCTTTACAATCCTCCAACCACCAGCCAAAGTTCCTAAAGCAATGGCGGCATGACAAGTTAAAATTACCCAAGTAGGAACATAAAATTCTGGTCCTAAGTGACCAGTGGAAAAAAGTAAAATCGTAATTATCCCCATAGTTTTTTGAGCATCGTTTGTTCCGTGTCCTAAACTGTATGCAGCAGCTGAGAGTAATTGCAGTTTTCTAAAATATTTATCTATTACACCCGGAGCAAATTTACGAAAAACCCATAAAGTTACCACCATAAAACTAAATCCTAAAACCAGTCCTAAAATTGGAGCAATAAAAATAAAAATCCCGATTTTAATTAATCCTTTGGCAATTAAAGCTGACCAACCCACTTTGGCTACCGCGGCCCCGGCAAAACCTCCTACCAGAGCATGGGAAGAGGAAGTTGGTAGACCCAAATACCAGGTAATTAAATCCCAGGCAATGGCTCCAATTAAACCCCCCAAGATCACATTTAGGTCTACTATTTCGGGCCGAATGATCCCTTTACCTATAGTTTTGGCAATACTGACACCGAAAGTGAAAGCAGCCACAAAATTAAAAAAAGCGGCCCACGCTACCGCATATTTGGGAGGTAAGACTCGGGTGGAGACTACTGTGGCAATAGAGTTAGCAGAATCATGAAAACCATTGACAAAATCAAAGAATAAAGCCACTAAAATGACGAATACGACCAAGCTAAGTGGTTCAAGCATGCTTGACGACTATTCCTTCAATGACCACTGCCAAATCCTCACATTTATCTAGGGCCTGCTCCAGATGTTCGTAAATCTCTTTGAGCTTGATAACTTCTAAAGCATCTGCGTTTCCCTCGAACAGTGCGGCTAAGGTCTCGCCCAAAAGCTCATCCCCTTCATTTTCCAAACGGTTGACTTCTATACAGTAATCCAAAAGCCGCCGGGAATTTTTCAGGTCCTTGAGACATTTTATGGCTTTTCCTAATTCGTCAACCGCTTTGAGCAGATATTCGGTCTGCTTGAATAAAGCCGGGGTCGGTTTTTGGATATGGTACAGCCGCATCAAAGCCCCGGTTTCATCGATTAAATCTACCACATCATCAATGCCGGAAGCCAGGGCATGAATATCCTCCCGGTCAATGGGGGTCACGAAAGTCCGGTTAAGTTTATCCATAATTTCATGTGTCAGAATATCTCCCTCATGCTCCAGGTCTTTTAATTTTTTAACTCTTTGCCCCAGGTCTGAATAATTTTCCAGCAAAGTTTTAAATTCGGCGGCAGTGGCAGACAAATTATCCGAGGCTTTCTGCAACATCTCGAAAAATTTTTCTTCTTTGGGAATCAGTCTTATCATTTTATTTGGCTATTTCCTAAATGGACACCCCGGGTATGCTAAAAAATGTTTAGTTTCCGAATTGGTCAAATATAGAATTATCCTAAAAATTGTCAAGCCAATTTCTAAAAATGCTTTTTCATCAGCTCCCGGAAAATCTTGAAAGCCCACCATTTCCTCACTTTGATGATAGCCAGAAAGATTTCCAACACAATCCAGCCGCCGTAAACAAAAATAAGCTCCTCTCTCCAATGCGGAATCACAAATTGAATGAACCACAGGAAAAATAAGCCGGCGGCTTCATACCAGCGGTATTCCATATTCACCAGAAGCAAAAATCCCAACAGGGCCTGCATAGCGGTGAG
>JBIOYE010000102.1:0-2146 GCA_044870015.1 Candidatus Zixiibacteriota bacterium | reverse complement strand
GGTCAGGAGACCACGACCTACCCGATGGGTAGGTTTGGGTCTCCCGACCCAAACGCAACTGGTACAAAATTAAATCTTTTCAATCTCTCTTTTGGCTTCTTCAAAATCAATATACCCCGCCTCCTGTTTAGCCCGGATATTCTCCAGAGCCATTTTTTCCGCCTGCAGCTGTTCCAATTTTCCGAAAGCCAGAGTATTGTCAAAATGGTGTTCGGTTTCCAAATCTAAGCCGTGCAGAGCCAGTTCGATATTTCTGACCCACTCCATAAATCTTTTAGCCGCTTGCTGAATGGAAATCACGTTTCTGAAAATCAGCTCCAGTTTAAAACCAGCCCAGGACCGGCCCAGCCCGTAAGAATATCCCAGCATAAACGGGTCCAGATGCACACCGGCCGCAATATCTTCAATCATGGCTTTGTGGTTGATATACCAGGCCGAAGAAGCCGCCTGGCGTGATTCCGGGCCGATGTAATCAATCTCCACGTCATTCCAGGTAATCGGATTATCATCCGGGCCGAACTGCCTCATCATTTCCACGGTTTTGTCAAAATAATTATTGGCCCGGGAAATGTAGGCCTCGTCTGATTCTAAATTAGACCTTTCCGGCGGTTTTATTTTGACATGCAGGCGATGATAGCCGGCATTGTGCATGGTCTTCTGCATATCGGAAACCAGCTGCTGTTCTACTCTGGCGACAAAGGGAATCGAGGAGAGCAAAGATTTACCGATGGGATTATTTACCTGAGTATCTAAGCCAAAATAAAAAGTGGAATCCGGATTCAGTTTTACCAAATTTCCACTTGTGGTGAGCCCGCCTTGGCGGGAACCATCCTGCTGTTGAAAGATTTCCCAGCGGTTATTCTTCAGCTCGAATCTCAACGATGCCGGATCGATAAAATAAAATTTGTCAATCTTATCTCCTGATGGAGTAAGAACCAGTTCACCGCACACTATTCCGTCGGTGAAGAGAGAATTAAAAAACTGCACCAAGAGCGCATCAGTTCCTCCGAATTTCTGATAAGACTGTTCATAAATTCTGCGGCCTAAATCTGCGATAATTTTTTCAGCTGATTTTATAGTTTCGGGATTTGCCGAACCTTTGATTTGAACTTGGGAAGGAGCTGAACACAGATGAGTCCAGGTCCAGATAGCTGAATTTAAAACCGGGATATTGTCTTTCAGAAAACGATAGAATTTAATTCTGAAAGAATGGTCAGCTCCCAAAGCTGAATTCCAGAAAAAATAATTCCCTTCATCTGTTGGGAATCTGATTGAAATCGGGTCAGAAGGAATTTTGGGGTTGGGCATTCTCAATTTGGCTGGATTCAGCAAACGGGCTTGATCAAAGTTAAAATTTATGTTTTTCTCTTTTTTAGGCTTAGTTCTGTTAAACAAATTTCTTAAATTCATATTTCTCCGATTCCTGAATTTTTAAATTGCTTAATCGTTTTATCAGTTATGCATTTTTCTTACCTCACCCCCACCCTCTCCTATCAGGAGAGGGAGTTTCTATCCTCTCCCCTAGAGGGGAGGGTTAGGGTGGGGTCATTGTTCTTTTCAATCTGCTCAATCTGTTTCATCCGCAGAGGTGTCATTTTTTACCCTCAACAATACAACCTTCCTCCCGCTCACTATCAAAATTGGAGTATTTGAATTCTTGACTTTCGGATAAAATTTGCTTTATTGAAGCACCCTCCTAATCCAAAGAAAATGAAGAAAGTAACTTTGGCGTTGGTGCTAATTCTATTTTTGCTTCACACTGCTTTGGGATTTGACGGCAAAAGGCAGGGAGTGCTGTTAGGTATCGGGGGTGGGCTGGGCTTGGTTTCATTCAACGACAAAGCCACCGACTCCCTGGGTACTTCAATTTCCAGCCGTGGCCTTAAGTTTGCCGTAATGACCGATTTAAAAGTCGGTTATGCCCCCTCGGAACAAATTGAGCTTTTTTATACCTATAAAGGCACTTGGTTTAGCGCCGGCTTAGACGCCACTTTTCATTATGTCTTACATGCACTGGCAGTAAATTATTTTTTCAAACCCAGCGAACCATCTACATTTCTTGGCCTGGGGGTAGGCAAATGCGACCTCTCCACACCTTTTTCCAGTGACCCCTTTATCTTTGGTGACGCCAGCGGGCTAGGATTTT
>JBIOYE010000101.1:0-23677 GCA_044870015.1 Candidatus Zixiibacteriota bacterium | reverse complement strand
TCCAGAACCTGTTCCTTTTTGAAGTTTTCCAACTGCAGATAATATTCTGCCACGTCTAACAGGGCATCCACCGGTGTCAGCCCCACAATTTCACTGGAGATGACCGGAACCCCATAGCGGGCGGCTTCCTCTTTTATGACTTCAAAAACCCGATACATGGGGGTGCCTAAATAATTCACCAGATTGATGGAAACCTGGACCATTCCTCTTTCTTTGATTTCAAAGCCCAGAGCTTTGACATATCTAAAACCGCCGGAGGAATATCTGATAGCGGCGGCGATTTTCTTGGCTATAGAGAGGTCTTTGGTGCCTAAATAGACGTTATAGGCAATCAACGGGGATCTGGCGCCGATTACCACCGCCCCGGCCGTTGGATGCGTTCTTGCCGGACCAAAATCCGGTTGGCGGTCAGGATTGGTGCCTATCTCTTTTTTGAGCCCCTCATATTCTCCCTTGCGGATGGTGGCTAAATTGCGCCGGTCTTCCCGGGTGGCTGCTTCTTCATACAGATAAACCGGTATCTGGAGTTTTTCTCCTACCATTTCCCCTAATTCTACTGCTAATTTGATACAATCCTCCATAGTGACACCGGAGATGGGGACAAAGGGTACCACATCGGTTGCTCCTAAGCGGGGATGCTCTCCCTTATGTTTTTCCATGTCGATTAATTCTGCGGCTTTGGCAATGGCTAAAAAGGCGGCTTGCTTTACTTGTTCCGGCTCACCGATGAAGGTTACCACGGCCCGGTTATGGTCTTTGTCCATTTCCTGGTCTAAGACCCTGACTCCGGGAACCGACTGGATTTCGTTGACGATGTCTTCGATTACTTCCGGCCGTCTGCCTTCGGAGAAATTAGGAACGCATTCGACTAATTGTTTCATGTTATTTTGATTTTCTAAAATATGATTTTTCTATGAAATTGTAAATTGGCAAATACAATCCTCTAATAATATTTTCGGCTATTATTTATTTAACTTGGCTTTTATCCCCGTTGCTAAAAGCGGAATCATCAGCTCATGATGCCCCACGAAGTTTAACCCCAAGCCACTTTTCTGCACCGGCCGGGTGACAACATTTGTCAGTGGCCTGTACTGGGGAAGCATATCAAAATTGGTTGTAGTAAAATTATCAATCCTGCCGTAAATATTGCGTGCTACTGAAAGAGCTTTCAAGAAAACTTCCGGCAGAATTACCGCTGACCCGAGATTCAAAACCACACCGCCGTTTTTGATTTTGGAAATTCCCTCACATAAAATTTTGAAATCTTTAAAGGATGCCTCGCCCGACAGAGCGGGATAAAAATCAGGATGCTGATGGACAATATCCGTCCCTATTGCGATATGAACCGTGGCCGGAATTTTTAAACGGTAAGCATTAGCCAATAGACTATATTTTTTGTAAGAAGATTTGCTGGAAAAAATCTTTTTTCCCAATGCCTGACCCAATCCCAACTTTTCCTTGGCTGCTAAAACTGAAGCGGAATTGAACTGGGAGGCTGTTTCTTTCACCATTCCAAATTTCCCGGTCTCTAGAGATTCCGCTACATCTTCGGAAGTTTTTCCCCATAAACTCAACTCCAAATCATGAATGGCCGAAGCGCCGTTAAAAACCAGACAGGTTATTAACCTTTTGTTCATCAAATCGATTAAGACCGGTGACAGACCGCATTTAATGACATGCGCACCCAGCATCCAAACCAAAGGTTTCTTCTTTCTTTGGGCAGATATGATTTTGTCAAGCAGTAAATTGAAATCCGAAGCTTTTAGAATTTTGGGCAGGGAATTCAAAAAACCGGAGAAATTTTTGGGTTGCCATAACTTAGCCAGATTCCCGATTTCTACTTTACTTTTTCGGGTATTAATCGAAATGGTCTTGATTTTTTTTAAATCAATTTCCGGAAATGTCATCCTGATTTTCCATTTTCCCTGTGCTGTATCTTTCAAGTTCGGCTGAGATAGACCCCACGAAGATTTTGCTTTTCATCAGAACCGGCAAGCGGTACTGGTCGTCGGTCAGCCAGACCGTCAGCTTTCCTTTATGCTGAAAAACTCCGGCACCTTCCTGTAATAACGGCTCCACCACGAAACATTCGAATTTACCGGCACCCACTTTGATTTTCTCCTTGCGCAGAATTTTTACCTCCAGAGGATAATTCTTGTTGTCGGTATGATTGTCCACTAAAAGCGATTTCCCCACCTCCAGTGGCTGGGTTCGGATATAATACATGGCGGATAAAACGTCCTGCACGAATTCCGGGACTTTAAGGGTATCCTGTTTATTGTTGACTGCCAGATTGCGGTCCTGCAGAAAACTAATCCAGCGGTCGGACTTAAAATTTCCTTCCCGCAGATGCTTTTCGAACCACAACGAATAAATTCCCTCGACTTCAATGAAGGATAAAACCTGGTCGCTGACCCGGTAAAAGGTGGAAAAAAATTTGTTAGACCTAGCGGTGGAAGTTACCCGAAAGCATTTATGACCTCTGATATCGATTATAGTATCGATTTCCATCACCGCGTTGCCGGCGTTGATAAAACCATAATTGACCGAGTATTCTAACTTCTCCCCTACTCCGAAAGCTTTGTTCTCTATTTTCCGGCCCGGTTTGTTACTTACCAAGGAATCTACCACCGGCTTTTCCAAATTTTGATAGGAGTCTGATTTGGCTATGACATTATCAGCCAAGTGTTGGCTGAAAAGCTGAGAATCTGATTTTAACCCTCCCACTAAGGCAGACAGAATTAAACTAACCGGTATAATTAATAGCCTCTCTGTTTTTTTCATTTCAGTTGCCCTTTTTTTAAAGACCAATCTAAAATTGTGGGCCAGATTCTTCTCAGTTGTTCTTCCAACTCATAAAAACAGTTCTGGTAAACCTGCTCATCCCCACCCAGAGGGTCTTTGATGGTATATTTATCATCCATTTCCCGGCTGGGAAAAGCCTTTAACAAATAAATTTTGGAAGATTGACCCGAATCTAATTGCTGGAGGTAAAAATGATGTTCGGGAGCCATTACTAAAATCAAATCGGCTTCCCGCAGAATCTGCGGGTCAACTTTTCGGGCCTTGTGATGGGCGATATCAATGTTGAAAGATTTGGTGGTTTCAATAGAAAAAGGAGTGGCCGGTGCACCGCTAGATGCACCCACTCCGGCCGAATTGACCTCTATATGTGTGATGTTTTTCTCTTTCAGCATCTGTTTTAATATCCCCTCTGCCATGGGAGACCGGCAGGTGTTGCCGGTACAGACCAGAAGAATTTTATATTTGGGTAAGCTTTGTATCATTAATTTAAAGTTTAGATTTTAGGACCTTTTTAATTTTTGCCGGAGAAACCACCCCATTTCTTATTATTTTCGGCTTATCCGAAGAAACATCTATCACTGTTGAAGGTAAAGTTTGTCTTAAATTGCCTCCGTTTAAGATTAAGTCAACCTTGTGGTTAAAGAGTTTTATTATTTCTTTAGATGAGGTAATTTCTCCTTTTCCTGATAAATTGGCACTGGTTCCTATTAAAGGTTGTTTTAGCCTCTTAAGAACATTACGTACAGCCGGGCTTTTGGATATCCGGATGCCAATCTTATCTTTATACGCAAGGTGACTGAATTTGGCTGATTGACAAGAGAATACCAGAGTCAATTTCCCGGGCCAGAAGGACTTGATAAGTTTTCTGGCTGAGGGGTTTATATCTTCCACAATTTTCTTAACCTGTGATATAGAGGAACAAAAAATCGGCAGGGGTAAACTCCTTTTACGTCCTTTGATTTTATAGATTTTCTTAACGGCCTTTTTATCGGTAGCCGTTACAGTTAATCCATAAACCGTATCGGTAGGTAAAATAACCGTCCCTCCTTGTCTTAAAATTAGAACTGCTTCTTGTATGGCCTGGACTTGGGGTTTTCTGGGATTGATTTTTAAGATTTTTGTTTTCAAGCTGGCTACAAATATATTTCTAAATCCTTATCTGAAGCCAGCTTTTGCAGCAGATCTTTAACATCCTGCACTTTGGTTTTATGTGCCACAAACACAATCCCATCCGTATGAACAATTACCAAATCCGATACTCCCAGAGCGGCTACAATTCCGCCTTCTTCGTTCACAATGGTAGTTTCATACGAGTCTAGAGTCACGACCTTGCCCACGAAAACATTGTTATCCCGGTCCTTGTCTTTGATTCTTTCCAAAGCCAGCCAAGAGCCAATATCATCCCAGTGCAAGTCCGCTTTGATGGTTAAGACATTGGAGGCCTTTTCTAAGACCGCAAAATCAATGGAAATATTTTCAGCATGGGCATAAAGTTTTTTTCTTTCTTCCCTTTCTTTGGGAGTGTCAATGTGATTGTAATAGATATCCAATTCCCGGTACAAACTGGGCATATGTTCTTTTATAGCCTTCAGAATGGCCGAGCAGCTCCAGATAAAAATACCGCTGTTCCACAAATGCTGCCGGTCAAAATAATATTGCTGGGCTACGGTGCGGGTTGGTTTTTCCTTAAATTGCTTGACTTTGAAAACCGGCACCCCTTCCGAAGAGGAAAAAGGCTCTCCCAACTCGATATATCCGTAACCGGTTTCAGCCCGGGTCGGAACCACCCCCATGGTGATTAGATAATCTCCCTGCTTGGCTATGGAAGCACCTATTTCCAGGATTTTCTGCAATCTTTCTTTGGGTTCAATCAGATGGTCGCTGGACAAAACTGCCATCACGGCCTCCGGGTCTTTTTTCTTTATATGCACCGCCGCCAGGGCGATGGCTACGCAGGTGTTTTTTCCTTCCGGTTCTAAAATTAAATTTTTTTCGCTCAATTGCGGAACTTTTTCCAGGATGGCTTTGGCAAAATTTTCACCCGTGACAATAAAAGTTCTATTGACCGGGATTAACTCCTTTACCCGGTCGATGGTCTCCTGCAATAAGGTTTTATCTGAAGTAATTTTTAATAGCTGTTTAGGGTGCCCCAGTCGCGACAGGGGCCAGAATCTTTCCCCTCTTCCTCCGGCTAAGATTACTGAATATAACAATTTTCACCCCTTGCTTTACTGTGACTGCCGCTAGAACTCATTAGGTTGACCTGGTCTGGCTGGAATATTTTTTCTTGCGACATGTTTAGTAATAGGTAATTATTAAATCTATTCTTTAGATTAAGATTGTCAAGTATTTTATAAATTTGTCTTGTGATTGAAACCAAGATGGAATAGCAGTCAAGATGAAATAGAATGAAATACAGACGCCCTTTTCCAATAGCCAACAGAAAGGGCTTTTGGTTTAAGCCAAAAGCCCTCTTGCCCCTCTTTGACCCTGAAAATTTAGGGTTGGGTCGGCTCGGTTGTGTCCGTTGAGCCGTGCATTTCCTCGGTAACGATAGTAGGAGTCACAAAGATTACCAGGTCTTTGGTGGCAACTCGTTTTCTGGTATACCTGAATAGATATCCCAAAATCGGAATATCTTTCAAAATTGGAACTCCGGCAGTAAGTTTCTCTTCGTCTTGGGTGGTTAAACCTCCGATGACCACGGTCTGGCCATTTTCGACCATCACGTTGGTCTCAGCATTGGTAGTCTGAATTATAATACCAGCCGGATCAGACTTAGACTGGCTTCTCTCGGGCCTCAGATGCATTAAGATCCGGTTTTCGGCGGTTATGTGCGGAGTAACTTTCAGAATAGTTCCCACGTCTACAAAAGTAATGACCACATTACCAGCCGCATCAAACTGTTTAATTGGTATTTTTTCTCCTAACTGGATGGTAGCCAATTTATTATCTAAGGTGGTAATCTCCGGGTGTGCTACCACTTTTAACTTAGTATTGGCGGCTAAAGCCGAAACCTGACCCTTTATACTTGCAGCTGAGTCACTTCTAAGCATGCCAAATACGAATCTGCTGATAGGGTCGCTGACTCTATCTGCAAATATACCTGTCCCATTTCCAGTTGGAATACCTACGCTGTCAACAGTTGCATTCCAATTATCCTTTAAAAAATTAACTGATTTTGTCCCCGAGAACAGCCAGTTTACACCGAATTCCTTTAACAGATCGGAATCCATTTCCAGTAATTGAGCGGATATTCTAATCTGCTGAGTCTCTTTGTCCAAGGTGTTTATGATTTCACGAACCTTGGCGATATTTTCCGGAATATCCCGAATAATCAAGGCGTTGGTGCGCTCATCCAAATCGATCGAGCCGCGCTCAGACAGCATCGATTTTATAGGTTTGACCATATCCTTGGCGGCTGAATATTTGATGTTCACTATTTCCATTTCCAAACCGATTAAAGTCTTCTGTTCTGCTTTACGCTTTTCTACCAGCGCCTCTTCCTTCAAATATTCATCTAGGGGAACAACCCTGATGTAGCCCTCCTCTTGGACACCAGCCAAAGAGTAAGTTTTGAGTACTATGTCCAAGGCCTGTCTCCAAGTTACATTCTGCAGGGTCAAAGTAACATTGGCCTGCACGCTGGGTGCGGTTACAATGTTCACGTCCCCATAGTCAGCCAGGAAGCTTAAAACCGAATGAACATCGGCGTTCTGCAGGTTTAAGTTTTTAATTACCTTTTCATCCTGTTGGGTAATTCCCAAAGTCAAAGGAATTAAAAGTATGACCAAAAAAATTATTAGTTTGTTTTTCATCTCATCCTCACTTGTTTTCGATATTATATAAATCTAATGCTACGTTTCTGGACCAACCGTATTCCTGAATCTGGAAGATAACCCTGTCTTCATCCACCAAGATAACCGAACCGTTTTTAACCCGGTCTCCGGGTTCCATAATATATCCGTAGCCCCGGTTATCTTCTAACAGAGCTTTGTTCCCCTGAATATCCTGTAAAACTCCGACTAATTTCAAGTTTTCTATACTGGGTATGGGTGCCTGTCCAAACTCGGTAACTTTTTTATCTCCGATTAAGGGAGAAAACGGGTCTCTTTTACCCATGCTGCGGTATTGTATCATCCTTCTTTTAGGAAAAGTCTCAATAGCCTGTAGTGCTTTTTCTTGAATTTGACTGGGCATAACCTTAACTATAGGAGCCCCCTCCTCTTCGGTAATGGCGGTTGGAGGCGTAACTTTTACCTCAGCCTTGGATTGAGCAGTTTCATCAGTCTTTGGTTCTTCAGTCACAGGACTCTTTTTAGGTGTTTTTTTAACTATCGCTTTAGTGCCCGGCTCAGTGGGTGTAGGCGTAGTGTCCGTGACTACAGTCTTGGTTTCTTCAGTAGGCGTAGCTTCAGTTAGCGGGGCAGTTGTGTCCACCGCTTCAGAAGCGACAGAAGTCGGTTGAGTATCGGAACTTACTATAGTTTCCGGACTCGGAACTTCGGCAAATGTGGAAGATGGTGCCGGACTCACCGCTTCAGTTACAACGGGTTCGGTTGAGGTCGGTTCAGTCGGTGTTTCTCCCTCTGTGCTGGCCACGTTCTGCTCGGGGGTTTCTGCAATCTCAGTTGAACTGGAGGGTTCTCCAGTTGTCGAAGTTTCAGCTGGCCCCTGTGACACTGTTGCCTCTGGACTTGTGGAGGCTGTGGTCTGTTCCGGCGTTACGTTCGGTGAAGAAGACTCGGTTTTTTCGACGCTAGTAGTCACCGGAGCGGTGATACCAGAAGCTGACCATTTCTCAAAATCCGGTTCTCCCATCGATACCAGCGTAATAACTAGGGAATTGTCGGCTGTGTGTACGTCATAATTGACGGTTTTGGCCACATCCAGAACAATTCTGACCACCCGGTTAGGGTCGGTCTGGTATTGACTGGTTCTGATGGAGGTAACAATTCCGGATGGTAAATTGCGAAAATCATATTTGGGTAAATTATGTAGCGCATCTTTGCAATCGATTAGAATTCTAAAAGGTCTTCCCTCTTTTGCCGGTACCGAAGAGGAGTTAAATTGAAAGGGGCTGTTAGCCATAATAGTGACCAGAGTGGAATCCCCTCTTTTCTCTAAGGAGATGTCACTGACTAAAACCGCCCCGAAAATGTTAGTTCCGGTTATGGCTAAAATTACAATTATTAAAATTACTACGATCAAGGCTACTTTTAATATTTTCATGATTATCCCTTCTTAAAATTGAACCTTCTTTAATCTCTCTTCTTCTTTAATGAAATAGGTCGTCATCTTAAAAGTTGCCTTGACGGTTTCTTTCTTCTGACCGGATGAAACGGAACTGGTCAGGTTAACATTCGAAATGTTGGCGATAAAAGGAAAGTTGGCTATGCGAGAGAGAAAATTACCAAACTCATGATAATTGCCGGTCATTTCTATGGAAAAATCGCTGGCATTGTAGAAACTCAAGGGATAGGTGCTCCGGGGAGTGATTTCCCGAATGAATATACCGCTGGTTTGGGCACCCTGGTGCATTTGAGTCAAAAGCAAAGGCACCTGTTTTTCTTCCGGTAACAGCAATTCTACGTTTTTGTATTTTTCCAGTAAAGCCTCATATTCAGATTTTAGATTTTCAAAAGATTTGGCCTTCAACTCCACGTTCTTTAAATTGGTCAAAATGGTTTCGTATTGAACCTGTTTGGCCTGAATCTTCTGGTTATTCTTAGAATAAACCCGGTTGTGCCAAAAGTATAAGGCCAGAAAACCCAAGAGCACTCCTAAGATAATTTTTTGATTTTTAGGGTCTTTGAAATCCATTTTTACTCCTTACGGGTTAATGAACCACTAAGTTACTGCTGCCGCTGGTTTGGGGTTGCTCGGCAAAACTGGGTTCGCTGGTTTCATAGAATAAATCGCATCCCAATTCAAATGAAAACAATTTTTGCTTCTCCATTTCGGCTGATTTGACAAAGTTTAACTCAATATTTTTGTAATAGTTGGATTTCATAAGCTGAATCATAAAATTGGCCAGGCTGTTGATAGAATATGTGTAGCCGGCAATGGTAACCTTGCGTCCGCTGGGAGTAGGTGAGGGATTGACCGGAGGAGGAGGTGCAGTCGCAGTCGGAGTGCCGGCAGGATTCGGAGTGGTGGTTGTCGGAGTCGCCGGGGCCAAGGGAATCTCTTTAAAAGCTGACAGCCACAGATATTCCGGAATTCTCTGGCTTAAATCCTGCAAGATATCTATCCAGGCGGATCTATTTCTGTCAAGGCTCTCTATAGCATTCATTCTCTGCAATAGTTTATCTTTCAGTTCAGTCAAGGCATCCACTAATTGGATGTCTTTTTTGAGCTTTTCGGTTCTGGCTTGAGCTTCCTGCATTCTGGAATCTAGATTTTTGAGTTTAATCGTTTGATAAAAGGTAGAGCCGATTATAAAGACAATGACGGCTACCCCTCCACCCATCAGGTAGAGCACATTTTTCTTACCTGAGAGATTAAATGAAAAGGCCTTGCCTTTCTTTCTGAGTTCCCTGGGGAGTAAATTTATCTCTATCATATCATTTCACCTTCCTGGCCGCCAGTCCGATTCCCACCGCTAATAGCGGAGCTATCTTTTCCGGGTGTAAGTCTCCAAACATCTCCGGGTCATAATCAATATTCCTTAATGGATTGGCTATTTCGACCGGTATGTTTAATTTGGACTGTAAAAATTCCGGTAAAAATGGCACCAAAGCCCCTCCGCCCGACAAAACTATCCAGTCGACATTGGAAGCTTTGGCTGAAGTTTTAAAATAGGAAAAAGCCACTTCCAGCCCGGAAACTAACTCTTCGCAGGAAGTAACCAGGGTGGCTTTTAACATATCCTGGTCTAAGCTGGAACTTACCTCACCCTTCAAGGTTTTAGTGGCTAAATCCGGGGTCAATCTGAACTCCCTTTGAATGGTGTCATAAATTGCCCGGCATCCAGCTGATAAATCTCGGGTGGAGTGGTATAATCCATCTTTCACAAAAGTCAAATTAGTAACTTCAAAGCCAATATTTATCAAAGCGGTTATTCTCTGAGGGTCAATTTCATAATTAATTTCATAGGCGTTAAAGACCGCCAGGGCATCGGTGTCAACTACTACCGGTTTTAACCCGGCATCAAAAATTAAATCCAAATAAGTTTTCAAGAATTCGTTTCGGGCCGCCACCAAAAGAACATCCATCTTGTTGGTCTCTTCGCTGACATTGACAATGTGATAATCCAGAGTCACGTCTTCCACGTCAAAAGGAGATCTTTGCTCGGCTTCAAATAAGATGGCCTGCTCTCCTTCACTGCCGGTCTTTTTATCCATGCTGATTTTATCGGTTATGACCCCGTGACCCGAAATCCCGATGGCCACTTCTCTGGCTTTAGGATCTACCTGGTCAATCAGACTCTGTAAATTGAAAATTACGGTTTCACGGTCTTTGATTTCTTGGTCGATTATGGCTTCCGGAGGCAGTTCTTTTATGCCCAGGGTCTTCAATGCATATCCGGCCGAAGTTTTCTCCATCTTGATTAGCTTAATGGAGCTGGTTCCTATGTCCAAGCCCGTGACTGTTTTTCCTTTTTTCCCAAACATGGTTTTTCCTTTTTTAAATGTTTCGGTAAAAAACCACTTTTCTTAATACCTTTAGCCTAAAATTTTTATACAAAAGGTTATTTTTTAAACACTATCTGGATTATCGACCTTTGGGTTAAAAAATTAAGAGAGCTTTAACAAAAAAAGCTGTGAGGTTGGCTCACAGCTTTAAAAATGACTGGGGATTCTGGACCGGGTCAGATGATTTTGACTCGGCCCGTGCTGGCTAATACATCCACGTTGAAATTGTCGCTGATTCTGGTGGATTTGCAATTAATCAAACCGCTGCTACTGCCGGTGCCGTCGGTTCTGAAGATTATGCAGCCGTTGGTAAAGGTGCAGGCTCCGAAGTCCAGTTTGGAACCCAGGGTCTTAGTCTGTAGGGTTGAATCGCTACTGGTAAAAGCAAACCCCCCCGGATTATCAGTGTCCAGGAAGATTTTGTAAGTATTGGCGAGCGTGTCGAAAACAATCCCGCACTGTACTTTGGTCTGGATGGCTTTGGAACGAGCCCATCTGATATCTGAGATAACTTCTCGCACTTGGGATTTCAGCTTGACTCGGTCCATGGTTCTCAGAAAGCTGGGAACTGCCAGGGCTGATATGATTCCCACGATTACCACTGTTACCACTATTTCTATAAATGTGAAACCGGAAGTTTCTCTAAGTTTTTTCATATTCCACCTCATCTTTAGTAAAGTTCTCGCCAGGTTCCGGGCAGTCTCTTGTAAGTGTAGGTAAAGGTGCTTCCGCCGCCTGGCATACCGGGAGGTAAGTTATCAATCAATGAAGGAACCTGGAAAAAGTCAGGAACGTTTTTGCAAGCAAAGAAATTGGAGACCATACTTCCCGCTATCTGGTTTTGTTTCTCATTTACGATTTTATTCTGGGCAAAAAAGGCACCCATTAGGTTTAATTGAGAAGCACCACTTCCAGTTCCGATATACATGTTTTCGTTGGATAGAAATCCCATCACGTCATTAGTGGGGAACTGGTCTTTGGACAAAACGTGGGTATTTATATACATATCTCCAAGGCTGGACAGAGTACCCCGGCCGTCATAGGTTATGGGAGTGCTCTTCTTGGAACCTGAGCCCGCCTCAATGTGGATATTCCCGGTGACATATACTATTCCAGAAATACTTAAATTTCCATTATTGTCCAAAGTGATGCTACCGTAACTGTTACTTCCGCCAGTATAAGTGTCTCCTGGTTTTAAGGTTAAATCACCAGCGATAACATAAGCATGTGATGCTAAATAAGTAGTGTAATCAGGATAAGTAACTCCAGAGCTGCCGTCATAATAAGGCAAATTCAAACTGGGGAAGCTGAGTTCATTTCCCAGGTCGTAAAGGTCGCTATAGCCGTTATCGGAGTAAACGTTGGCAGTTCCGCCATTTCCGCCAAAGCCATCGGATACGTAAGTTCCGTCAAAAGTCTCCTTGACTGCTGGAGATCCGCCAGAAACATCTTGTTCTCCGACGCCTGAAGTACCGTCTAAGGACACATAACCATGCTTAACTCTCAATTCGGCGTCTAAGGTATAGACATTCTCACCGTTATAAAGCGTCATATCTAAAGCTGGTACTCGACTGGATAAAGTTGCGTTCATTCCTGAGTAATTATTATACATTTGGGCGGTACCACTAAAATCAGTCGCCAATTCGGTAGCTAAAAGAGCGTCATCATAAAGACCATTTCCATTATCGTCGGTAAAAAGTTCTTGGGGGTCCCATAGACCATTCCCATTGGCGTCACTAGTTAACGGTTCTCCGGGTTCCCAGAGTCCATCTCCGTTGAGGTCTGTATAGGCATCAGCTGGGTCCCATTTGCCATTGCCATTACCGTCGGTAAAAGGTTCTCCGTCTCCTAAGATGTGGACTGAACCATGATAACTCACATTACCCTGAATCCCTTTTCCCTGCTGTCCTACACCTGCAAACATCACGTTGTTCCAGATATTTAAGGGATTTCTTTTGCGTCTGACCTGAACTTCAATGGAGGCTTTACCATCGCTGGCATAACCGGTTGAAGTCAAGGTCTTGAATTGACCAACACCGGTAACCACTACCCTAAAGGTATCATAACCCAAACTGGAAGAATAGCCGTTTATCAGATCGCTCATAGAATCGTTGGCCATGATTTGTCCGTTATTTTTGGCTAAACCCATAGCCAATTCCAGTCCGGCTTCGGCTGTATAGAAAGCGTTGTTTCTCTCTTTAAGGTTCTGCGAAATATCCATATCCCTACTGGAGGTCAATATTCCGGCTATTCCTATAAAGGAGAGCAAGATTAAAATTAACAGGGATGCGATTAGCGCTGAACCATTTTGATTGTTTCTTAACATATGTATATCCTCCTCTTTTTAACTAAAGGTTTCTAATCTTAATTCTGGACTGTAAAATCCGGCGTCGATATTTATCTCCGGTATAGGTATCATCTTTGGTATCTTCTCGGGCCGTTAGGTTTACCTGTATGGCAGTTCCGGACTGGACAAATTGTACAGATTCAATATTTTCAGCGAAAAGCTGAGCTGCTTGAGTGTTGACTTTTTTCATTAAATTGGGATGGTTAGCCACGGCAGTACTCACATAAAACCTGGTGGTATCAACTTTGGCGCTTTCTTTGACAAAGATGGTCAGGGTGTCCCCGTCGATTCGAAACGCGGTTGAGCCCGCCATTCCATAACCGGCTTTGCGGATATAACGAGTCAGTTCATCTAATAAGGCGCGACTATTCTGCTGCATATCTGAAATCTCTTCCTGCACCAGCCAATGGTCATGCTGGGTGATGTAGAATCCCAAAACCGCACTGACTACGATTATGGATATTAAAGCACCGATTAAAAGTTCGACTAAAGTTATACCTTTTTGACTTTTAAGCTTTTTCATAATTCACCTCTTATTTCATTTTATAAGTTGTATAAGTTTCGGACCGGGATACTCCTTTTTTGTCAGTCCAGCTCATGGTGACCTGAATTCTGAAGACATTGGGAGGAACCGAACCGTCCGAGCCGGAATCATCAACCTGAATACTGCGGTTGTAAACGTTTAAAAGCCCGTTATCAGTTTGTGTGAAAGGAATCGGGGTTATGACGGACTGGTTTTTTAATCTCTCCATACTGTCCTGAGCTAAAAAAGCCGCTGAGGTGACATCTTTAGAAAAAGCGTTACCATACATGGCGGTCACCATCATAGGTGCCAATCCTAAAACTCCTATGGCCAGTATTACCATGGAGATCATTACTTCCACTAAAGTAAATCCCTTTTGGTTTTTTAATTTTTTATTCATGTTAATCTCCTGTTCTTCATTTATTTTTTTACTGCTGGTCTTAAGAGCAATGGCTATGCCGAAACTTGTTTTTTGAAGAATTTTCCCCTGTAAACGGAAAAAAGTAAAGGGATTAGCTATTTGTTTATTTTTTGAACTTTGTGGGGGAATTAGTTAAGTGCATATAAAAGAAGGTGATAAAGCTATAAACTGTAGGGTTTATCCCATACTGCTTAAGATTAGTTCAGAAAGTAAATGGATTGACTTTTAAAGAAATTTTGTTAAATTATAGAGGCTGCCGATTTTCAGTGCGTATCAGGAATGAGGAACAGTAAAATCAAAATGAAACCTTTCTCGAAGTTCTCCCTTACAATTTTATTCCTGTGTTTCAGTTTTTCTGTGGTTTGGTCGGCTGATTCTAACACTCCACCACCCAATTTGGTGGCTGCCAAAGAATTCCCCACTATTTCAAAGAGATTACAGAGCTTAATTATCTCCCAGAATTCTGATGAAATTATCAAAGTCTGGGTTTATTTTACTGATAAGGGAGTATTTGAGGAAAAGGACTATCGCAGAAAGTTACAAGAACAGAAACAGACTCTGCTTCCTAAAAACCTGAGCCGTCGAGCAAAATCAAAGGAAAAAGAAGTGGTCGACTACAATGATTTACCGGCTTACTCTTCATATATAAAGCAAGTTACTCAATTAGGAGCCAAGTTGAATCACGTCAGCCGCTGGCTGAATGCCGCCAGTTTTTATGCCCCGGCAGGTAAGATAGAAGCCATAAGTAATTTGGGATTTGTAAAGTCAATCAAACCGGTTGAAGTCCTGATTCGGCCACTGGAACCAACTGAAGAATCCTCAGTTGATGACAAACCGATCAAAACCTTGGGGGGAACAGCTCTTAATTACGGACCATCTTTAAAACAATTACAGCTTTTGAACATTCCCGCGGTCCATTCCCTGGGATTTAAAGGACAAGGAGTTTTGGTCTGTATGATGGATACCGGGTTTAGGAAAGACCATCAAGCTTTTCAGATAGCTTATAATGAAGGAAGAGTCCTAGACGAATATGATTTTATAAATCATGATAATAATGTTCAGGATGATAGCATGGATCTTGGGGGACAGCACAGCCATGGGACTTCTTGTTGGTCAATTTTAGGCGGGGAAAAAGACAACACCTTATACGGCCCAGCCTTTAAAGCCGATTTTATTTTAGCCAAAACCGAATATGTCCCCACTGAAAACCGGATTGAAGAAGACAACTGGGTGGCTGGTGCCGAGTGGGCAGATAGTTTGGGAGCAGATATCATTTCCAGCTCCTTAGGTTATTATGATTTTGACAGTGGCTTTACCTATACTTATGCGGATTTGAACGGAGATGTGGCTGTAACAACCATAGCCGCTGATGTGGCTGCCTCCAAGGGAATCCTGGTTTGTAATGCCATGGGAAACGCCGGACCAAGTGTAGGAAGTTTAATCACCCCGGCGGATGCGGATAGCATTATTGCCTGTGGGGCAGT
Organism: Candidatus Zixiibacteriota bacterium; assembly: GCA_044870015.1. Classification (GTDB taxonomy): domain Bacteria; phylum Zixibacteria; class MSB-5A5; order DSPP01; family RBG-1; genus RBG-1. Next base: position 8,460 of record JBIOYE010000101.1, on the reverse strand, counting down.
TGACTCTTTTGGTGTTATTGTTGGGTTTTCTTCCCGGGGACCAACTTTTGACGGCAGAATCAAGCCGGAGTTAGTAGCCCAAGGGTCTTCTGTTTTTAAAGCTTCTTCCACTGACACTACAACCTTCAACCGAGGTGGAGGGACTTCATTTTCCACACCCCTTTTAGCAGGTTGTGCCGCGGTTTTAATTTCTGGCAGATCCACCCTAAATAATGTGCAACTTCGGGAAGCCATGATGCAGTCTGCCAACAATAAGGATTCTCCCAATAATAATTATGGCTGGGGAATGCCGGATATGCTTTTGGCGTTGCGATATTCTTTTATAATCGGAGATGCCAATGGAGATGACAACGTCAACTTAGCGGATATTATCTTTTTAGTTAATTATATCTTTAAAGGGGGTGCAGCGCCTCATCCCTTCGACAAAGGAGATGTCAATTGTGACGCTGCTGTTACCCTGCCGGACATTATTTATCTGGTGAACTTTATTTTTAAAGGCGGACCCCCTCCCTGTTAAATTCTTCTTTGTTACTTAGTTCCATTTCACTTAAATAATGTAATAAAAGGCCTCCTTTTGAGTGGTCAGCTTGTCTTTGCCTTATTATATTAAAACAATTAACTTAAACGATTTTTAATAATCCTTAAAAACAAAGGAGATTAAAATGCCGACTTATATTACCTTGGCAAAATTCACCGGACAGGGTGCCAAGACCATCCAAGATACTACCAAAAGAGCCAAAATGTTCATGGAATTGGCTAAAAAAAGAAAGGTCAACTATAAAGGAATTTACTGGACTATGGGAAAATTTGATGTAATTTCCGTTTTTGAGGCACCTAATGATGAAACCGCTACTGCTTTAGTTTTAGCCTTAGGGTCTAAGGGAAACGTCTCTACTCAAACCATGCGGGCTTTCAGCGCCAAGGAAATGGATAAAATCCTGGCAAAGATTGGTTGAGAGATTAGATTCGTAGATTGGGATTGAACAACTTGATATACTAAGTGTCTATCTGGTACTTCTTTATTTTTTCAAACAGAGTGGTATAATCTATTTTTAAAATTTCAGCGGTTTTTCTTTTGTTTCCACGGGTCTGTGACAGAATTCTTAAAATCAGGGATCTTTCCGCTTCCGCCTGGGCGTGGGCACCCACTTCTTTTAAGCCGGCCCCTTCTCTCAATTTAATTTCAGCCGTAGTGGGAATTCTGATGGCCAGGTGTTCCGGCAAGATCCGTTTCCCTTCACACAAAATAATGGCTCTTTCAATGGTGTTTTCCAATTCTCTGACATTCCCGGGCCAGTGATATTTTTCCAAAAGATTCAAAGCTTCCGCAGCCACAGACTTTTTGGTTTTATTCAGCTCTTTGCTATATCTAGTAATAAAAAAGTCCACCAGAGTTGCCACATCCTCTCTTCTATCTCTTAATGGAGGAATGTTGATGGGGAAGACGGACAATCTGTAAAATAGGTCCTCTCTAAATTGTTTTCTCTGGGTGGCTTCTTTCAAATCTACGTTGGAAGCGGCGATTAAACGGACATTGACATTGATAACTTTGGAGCCGCCTAATCTTTCAATTTGCTTTTCTTGCAACATTCTCAAAATTTTGGCTTGCAGGGCAATATCCAGATCCCCTATTTCATCCAGGAAAATGGTGCCTCCTTCAGCTAATTCAAATTTCCCGATTTTGCGGGCGTAGGCACCGGTGAAAGCCCCTTTTTCTGAGCCAAATAGCTCATTTTCCAATAACTCTCTGGGTATAGCAGCACAATTGATGGCGATATAAGGTGCTTCCCGGCGGGGTGATAAGTTGTGAATAGCACGGGCAAAAAGCTCCTTGCCGGTCCCGGATTCTCCCATAATCAAGACTGTGGTATCCGAGGGAGCTACTTTCTGGACCAAGCGTGAGACCTCCTTCATGTTCTCGCTTTTTCCGATAATTAACTGCAAACCCAGATTATGATTTAACTCCTCTTTGAGCAGAATATTTTCCGTCAGAAGCCGGCGATTTTCTATGGCTTTTTTTACCAAGACCGCCATATGTTCGGTGTCAAACGGTTTGGTGAGAAAGTCAAAAGCTCCCAATCTCATGGCTTCTACAGCAGTTTCGATGGTGCCGAAGGCAGTCATGACTATCACGGATATATCCGGGTCTATGTCTTTGATATTTTTCAGGACATCGATGCCGTCTGCATTGGGAAGTTTTAAATCGGTAAGAACTAAATCAAATTTTTTCTCTTTTACCTTATCCAAGGCGGCCGGACCGTCTCCGAAAGCTTCTACCTCATACCCTTCCGATTCTAAAGTCTTGGACAGCATCTTGCGCATAGACTCTTTGTCTTCTATAATCAGGATAGAAGCCATCTTCCTCCTCGCTCTTACGTTTACCTTTCTTATCGGCAAAGAGGCAAAATCTTGAGCAAAAACCAGGTTATTTGTGGAGATTTTTCAGGATTGAAAGGAAATTAAATTAATTGTGAAATTTTAACGCTCAAGAAGTGAAATAGATGGATTATTTTTCGCTTTTTGGGTATAAAAATTCAGGGTTGACAGATTTTACAAGGACTATACCCCCGTTTTAGAGCTTCGTCTTTGGTCTTGAAAATTATCAGGTCTTTTTGGGGAGCGGATAAAATAACCGTGCAACTAGGGCGGTGAAATCTTTTGGAGCCACGGCGAGCTAAATAATTTTTCTCCGGCTTTTTGACCTCCGACCAGATCCCCAATTTCTTTTCTTTGGCTTCGCTCTGCAATTTCAAGAAATACTCTGTGTGCTTTACGTTAGGTGGCACAGTGTACAAATTAGCCAGACCATTTCTTACCAGCTCGGCATTGACAAAGGCCTCCCCTACATAGACGTATGCTAAAGTTCTTCCATACTTATCTTTTTTCTGGACATCGAATTCAATTCTGATTTCTTTCCCTTCGACTAACTTTTGGTTCAGCTCTTTTGCCTCCTGATAAAAAGGCTGTTCTCTTTCCGGTGTATCTATTCCGATATATCTGACATGCTCACCGGACTGTAAGACTATTGTATCGCCATCAATCACTTCTTTTACCTTAATAAGTTTGGAGAAAACCGGAGGCCCTATGAAGAAAACCAAACAAAAAGTCAGTAAAAACCAGATTAAATATTTTCGGTTCATTTTATTAGGCATAAATTTTCATTTATTGCATTACGATTTGACTGGTACCATCTTCATTTTCCACCACCGTGATTAAATTATCTACTGAATCTTTTATATCTTCGATATGAGTGATCAAAAATATCTGGCGGAAGCGTCCTTTCAGAGTAGCTAACGCTTTCAGAATATTTTCCTTTCTCTGAATATCCTGGGAGCCGAATACTTCATCCAAAATAATGAAGGAGAACTCGGCTCCGCTGGATTCTGAAATCATGTTGGAAATCGCCAACCGCAGACATAGGTTAGCCAAATCTTTTTCTCCCCCGGAAAATCTTTCCAAGGCGAACTTCTGGCCATTATTATAGACAAAAGTTTCATAGTTTTCATCCAATTCCAAATCAGAGTACTTACCTTCCGTCATTTCAGACAAAAGCTGCTTAGCCACCCGAGCCAGGGTGGGCCTGATTCTTCCGATTAAATGCAGCTTGAAATCCGCCAGAATCAGAGCTAGTTTTTCCAGGTACAATCTTTCCTGCTCTAAGGACTTTATCTCATTTTCCAGGGTAAGATTTTGTTGAATTTGTTTTTCCAGTGATTCGCTTTCTTGCAAAATAAGTCTTTCCTGATAAATTAGATCTTTGATGGACAATTGAAGGTCAAAGACCTTTTGACGCATATTTTCTAATTCCAAATTTTTTTGTTTAAAAACTGGTTCTTCAAAGGCAAGCTGTATTAATTCTGACTCCAATTTTTGCACTTCTCCCAGAATAATCTTTCTTCTTTGAGTCAGCTCCTCAATTTCCTTTTCTACCAGGGGTAACTCCTTTATTTTTTGATTTAGCTCACGGAATTGTTCTCTTTTCTTTTCAGTCAGCTCAAGCTCAGATTTCAGCTGCAGGTGCTTTTGCTGGTCATAGTCGACCTCTCCTAATTCTGCGAGCATTGACCTCAAATGTTCCAGGTGTTCCTCTTCTTCTTTTACTTGCTTTTGTAGGTTTTCGTATTCACCCTGCGATTTCATTTTATTCTTATGTTCTGCTTCCAGTTTTTCTTTTTGAAATAGTATTTCCACCTTACTTTTCTTTAATTGATTAATAATTTTCTCCTCTTCACTTTTCCGTTGTCCGCACTCTGCTATTTCCATTTCAAGTTTTCGAAATTCTCCCTGTATATGTTCTTTAATATCTTCGAAATCTTTCCCCAGAGGTCTTAAGCAGAATTCGCAAACCGACTGGGGCCCTAATTTTTCAATTTTTTCCAGTTGGCCTTTTAATTTTGCGCTTTGGTCCAGCCAGGACCTCAATTCGGCCTGGAAGCTGGAAAAATTTTGCTGATGCGTATCCAGGTCCGACTCAAGTTGGTGTATTTTGGATTTGTGACAATCCAAGTTCCTTTTCAACTCTGGCTCTTGTAAAATTTCTTTCAACAAAACCTGAATCCGGGCCCGGCCCCGTGCTGTTTCCTTTAAGCTTTTGTCGTATCGTTCCTGGTAATTCTGCTTTTGCTGGTATTTCAGCTTTAATTGTTCGTAAGTATCCAAGGCACTTTTGGTTATATCGTATTTCTCAACTTCCGGTTTAAGGATTTCCGATTCCGGGATTAGACTTGAAATCCTACACTTATCTGCCATTTTCTTGGTAATCTGTTCTTCTAACCCTTTGGATTCGGTTTTCTTGAGATTTATTTTTTCATTTAGATGCTTGAACTGCTCCAATTTCTGTTTGAGCGAATCTACTTCTGCGGTCAGTTCCTTATATTTCACCTGCAGAACTTTCAAGTCTAGTTCCAGATTCTCTTTTTTTGCTTTCAGCTCGTTTAAGCCCTTTTCTTTTTGTATTTTCTGCTGTTCCAATTCCAGTTTGTCTTTTAGAAATCCCCGGGCAGTTTCCAGTTTGGTTTCCAAATCTCTTTTGTCGGCTCTTAAGTTTTGAATCGAGTACTCAATATCCTCAATCCCTAACATCCGGGCCAAAACCTCTTTCCTTTTGTGGGGTTGATAATCGGTCAGGGCATTGAGTTCTTTTTGACGGGCGAAGAAACTGGTCAAAAAGGATTTCCAGTCCATTTTCAGTGTTTTCTCCACCAATTCATTGACCGCAGTAACGCCTTTGGCAGCTACTTGATTGTTGATAAAAAGTGAGGCTTCTCCGGCACCGGAAACTCCTCTGAGTTCACGGACCACACGATAATTATCACCATAGATTTGAAAATCCAGCATCACCCGGCAGACCTCGGTATTGGAAGCCGTATCCCTTTTTATCTCATCCTTACCGGTTCGGGCTACTTCATTTCCATATAGAACCCAGGCAACCGCCTCTACCAAGGAGGATTTTCCGGCTCCATTGCTGCCGATAATTCCCACCAGCCCATCCGGAAATTGAATCTCTGACTGTTCAAACTTTCGGTAATTTTCTAGGGTAATGGCTTGCAGATACATAATCAATCTTCCGTAGTTTTATTTTCTGTGAGGTATTTTATTCCTAAATCCAGAAGCCGGGTTCGATCCAAATTCTCAAGGGGAATTGAATTTAAATATTCCGCGAACTCTTGATTCAATCGTCCGATGGAGGAAGTAAGAGCCAAAACCTGGTGGTCATCCTCTTTTCTTTCAAACCTCAAATCACTATAAAAAGCAGGTGCTTTGAGCTCGTTGATTTTTTTGAATGGCAAAAGATTGTAGGTATGTTCAGAGATATTTTTAATTTTCTGTCTGACAATTTTATCTTTGATTATTTCAGGAAGCAGAATCTTTTCAAGTTTTTCTAACACCTGATTTTGGTCCATATCCGAAGCATCCAGATCAGTCAAATCCAGCATTTCGCGGGAAGGAACTTTGCGAAATATTATTTTTTTATTTCTTAAATCTACTTCTAAAAATCCTTTATCCTGTCCGATTTCATTAAAAGAAAGCCGTTCGGTTGAACCGGCATAGAACACGTTTTGCCGCACTTGAGCATATTTATGGTAATGACCTAAAGCCACATAATCAAAACCCATATTAAAAAATGAATCCGGAATCTCCTGTTCGGCAAACTCTCCCATAGAGAATTCCTTTATGCCGGCCACCACCCCATGCAGCATCAGAATATTGAAATCTTTCTCCCGGTTGGCTCTGATTTTTGCCAACTCCCCCTGAAAAGTTTCATTGGTTAAGCAATGAGGAATGGCATGAATACAGGCAGAGTCAATGTTAATAATCTCATATTTTCCTTTATAGACCGGATAAATATTGGGAAAAACTTCCAAAACCGAGAGAACCGAACCGAGGGCTCGTTGTTTGGGAGCATCATGATTGCCGGAGATGATGACCACTTTGATATTGGCCTGGGATAATTTTAAAAATTGCTTGATGGCAAAAGTTAAAATCCGGTTGGAAGGGCGAACTGAATGAAATAAATCTCCGGAATGCAAAACCACCTCCGGCCGTAATTCTAAAATTTTGTCGATGGCCCAGGCAAATGAATTGCAGATATCCTCTTCTCTTTGATTGACTCCGGAAGCGGAAACTCTACGACCAAAACCTGAAGCACCTAAGTGAGTATCGGAAATATGAACAAATTTCATCCTTGAATATACGCATTAAGCCAAAATTATCCAAAAAACTCTTCATCAATTTTTACGGTCACTTTTTCATTTTTTTCTTTGGTCTTGACCCAGTCTTCGTAGAGATGGACTTTGACTGGAAGTGCGAAGGGAGTGGTGGGAGAGGTAATCAGGGCCTCACCGGCTTCTAACATCTGAATCTCTGTGGTCAAATCGGAAATATCCTGCTTGGCGCTGGCTTTCAGAATGTTACGGTCTCTCTCATCTGCCAGACCTAAAATGAAAAGAGTATTGAATTGTGATAAAAGCTCTTCATTTATCAATTTAGGCTGTTGGGTGATAGCGCACAAACCGGTTTTAAATTTTCGACCTTCGCGGGAAATCTGGGCAAAGATATTGATATCCGATTCCCCTTTCTGGGATAAAACCCTCTGAGCTTCCTCCATCACAATTAAAGTAGGCAAAATCTTTTTGAATTTGTCCGGCTCAGTATAAGCTTCCTTATTGTAATTAAAAACTGCTCGGGCAAGAACTGCCGACACCAGAAGCTCTTCTTGTTCGGACATGTTGGAGGTATCCACCAGAACAATTCTGCCGGCCCTTAAATCATTTATGACGTTGTGAGTGATGGATAAATGGGGATCTTTGTGAATAAAAGGCAAATTCAGAATATGTTCTGCCCGTCTTTGAATCACGCCTAAAGTCTGCTCAAAGAAACCGCCTCCGGTGGTTAACTCAAAAGCCAAAGTTTTAGTATCTGCGGCGACTACTCTTTCCAACCATTCCCTTCCGAATTTATAAGCAATGGCATACAGCGCCTCCACCTGTGGCTGGGTAAATCCGTAAATGTGCCTTAAATCTTTGATTTCGATTTCACGGGAGGAAATTTTCAGCTGATTGTGGGGGCCGGATAAACTTCGGGAACTATAAATCCTCAACCTTTCCGTTGCCAGAGGGTGGTCAATCAAACCCAGCCGGTGAGGCTCACCACCGCCGTCATAATATTCCCCATGTGGGTCTAAGATAAGCAGAGAATACTTTCCGGTCTCCATAGCCGATGAAGCCAAGACTTTCATCAGATTAGATTTTCCCATACCGGTGGTGGCGAAAATTCCTATATGATAGGGAAAGATTTCACCGGGAATTCCGACCTTAAAATCTAAAACTTCATCTCCGGAGCGGAGTTTTCCGATTTCGACATTCCCCATATATTTTTTCAGAAACAGAAAATCTTCGGCGTTGGGATGTCTGACAATGGAAAAATGGGCCGGAATAGTTTTGGGTTTACGAAAGGCATTGGCTTTGATGTAACCCAAGGGAACGCATTTTCCGACTTTGTATAATCTTCTCTCTTTTTCGGAAAACTGGTAGTTTTCTCCTTTCAAATCCAGAAACATCATATTCCCGGCAGTTCTTTCGGCCCAGCTAGGGTCGGAGGCTTCAGCTCCGTAGCTGACTTCTACTACTCGCAAATAAAAAGGGTATTTTTTATCCTCATCAAGGGCAACTAAAATGTCCCCCAAGTGCAGGTCAATTTCATAAAAAGAACGGAAATAAATTTCAGTTATTTTTTTTCCTATTATTCTTCCTTGATAATCCATTTATCCTTTTTTAATCCTCTCTTGTAAAAGTTGCACGAATAAATCCGGTTTCTCCGGACTGATTACGTAATTTCTATCCGCCACAATCACAACTGAATTTTTGCGGCTGGTAATATACCTTTTGTGAACCTTGAGTTGTTTCGAATAAAAAGTCCCGAAAAAGCCGAACAGCCCGCCGGAGCCGAACAAGCGTAAAC